>DATFCH010000260.1:0-3898 GCA_035253345.1 Nitrososphaeraceae archaeon | reverse complement strand
ATATTTAAACTACGTTTAAAACTATATAAGATTATTATTGCATTAATTTAATTAAATTATATGATAAATCTTGGTTTATTTTTAATTTGTATATTTTCAGGTTCAATATTTAGTATTTTTATGTCTGATTTTTTGTATATAGAATCGTTAGAAGAATTTACAACTTATGAAAATTCATTTTATGGGTTAAATCTAAAATATCCTAGTAATTGGAGGTATTATGAAGAAATTGGTCCAGAAAAATTTTCACCTGAACGAATTTTTCAGGTTAGCTTTCTCTCTCCATCAAATAAGATAATATCTGATATGGTTTTTGTTTGGTTTAATATTGAAAATATTAAAGATTCTTTAACTTTAGAGGATAGAAAGAATATATTAATTAAAAATCTAAATAATTCCAATATTAAGGTAAAAGCACAATCAACTAGATTATCAGGAATTGATGCCTTTATGATTGATTATAATTATAGAAGCGATGATTTACAAAGACATATTGGAATCGAAGCAATAAATAATGGATTATTATATAGCTTAGATTTTACTGCTCAACCTGATACTTTTGAAAAAAATAGTAATGACATTGAAGCATTTATAAAATCTATTAATATTAGTTCAATTGCGTTAATATAGGTTGAAGCTTTATCCAATAAATTTATTCAAATTTAATCTTATAAATTTTATTGTAAACTTGTAGAAAAAGAATGGAAGAGTAACAAAGAATCAACTTAGTATGATAACTAACGTTCTAAATTTAGCAAATTCGAGATAAAAGTAAATAGTTCTATTCAAACAAGATTTAAAGATTATATCATTTTTGTATTGTCAAACTTTTGCCATGTCAAAAAAATAAGTTAATAAATCAAGGAAAATTAAGATAATTGTTTATCTATCGTCAGATTATTTCGATTATAGAATAGTAAATATTTTATTCTATTTGATTAGTTCTAGTAATCTGGTTTTTTCTGCTTCATATCCCGCACCACAATATATTAGGATCTTCAATTTTTTTGCATATTGTTCTAATACTTGCTTTATTTTATAGTCTAGACTAACATCTTGTTCAATTTTTATATCAATATCGTTATCATTTGTCATTGTAATTCTTTTGTTATTTCAATTGATTTTGTAGAAAATTTTAATTTATCAAGTGATTGTTTTTGTCTATTATTTTATTTTGTATAAATATAATTAAAATAACAAATAATTTTTCTAAAGTTTTTATATAAATATTGGAATTATTTTCAACAGCATATTTATTTCAGTTAATAAGTCGATTGAGAATGGTTAATATATTATCAGGAGAAATATATCTTTCATAGATCAAATTATATGATATTGAATTTATATGAAAAAACAAACTACTAATGATTTTTCTCTATTAGCGGAAACATGTGAAAAGATTAGATCAACCTCTAAAAAAAATGAAAAAATAGAAATTATTTCTGCATATATATCGACTCTAGATGAAACTTCTTTATCTATTGCAGTTAGATTTTTATCAGGAAAGGTATTTCCTGCAGGATCAAATCTAACACTCAATATAGGATTTAATATAATTATGCAATCACTTTCAGAAATAGCAGTATTAGAAATAAAGGATATACAAAATATTCATCTAAAATATGGAGATATCGGTGCAATAGCAGAATATGCAGTATCTAAAAAACACATTATTTCTCTTTTTGATCAACAATATGGTTTAGATTTAAGTTTCTTATATGATGAATTTAAGAAAATAGCAAGTATTAGTGGTACTGGTTCAAACAGAATTAAAAAGAATATATTGAAAGGATTGTTGATTGCTTGTTCTCCGCTTGAATCTAAATATCTTATTAAAATTATTACTGGTGAAATGCGGATTGGTTCTGTCGAAAGTCTTGTTGAAATTGCAATTTCTAAATCATTTGGTAAAGAACTAAAACTTATAAGAGATGCTATGCTTATTTCTGGAGATATTTCACAAACAGCAGTATTAGCACAAAAAAATTTGCTGCACTATGCAACAATGAAGCCTTTTGTTCCAGTAAGCTTTATGTTGGCAGATGTTATGTTTAGTGCCGAAGAGATAATAAATTATTATAATAAAGCTTTAATTTGCGAATACAAATATGATGGAATAAGATTACAGTTACATAAATTTAATGAACAAGTTCGACTTTTTTCTCGGAATTTTGTAGATATGACATATGCATTTCCTGAATTAGTTAGAGCTGCAATAGAGACCAAAATAAAAACAACAAATACCGTATTATCTAATCAAGTAGATTTTATTGTAGATGGTGAATTAATAGCCTTTAAAAACAATAAACCACTACATTTTCAAGAGCTTCAGAAACGCCTTAGAAGAAAAAAAGTGACTACTAGTATTCAAAGTGAAGTTCCTATATGTTTTATTATATATGACATAATGTATTTCAAGAATAACCAAATAATAAAGAAATCATTGGTAGAGAGAAAAGACATTTTATCTACACTATCATTTAAAGAACCAATAATTAACTCAAATTATAAAATTGTAGAATCAATAGATGAAATAGTTGCATTATTCAATGAAAGCAAAGATATCGGATATGAAGGACTGGTAGTAAAGGATCCACTATCTCACTATCATCCAGGAAAAAGGGGCAGATATTGGATCAAGTTAAAGAAAGAATTAGATACAATTGATGTAGTAATTGTCAGTGCAGAATACGGTCATGGAAAAAGAGCAGGAGTATTATCAGATTATACATTTGCCGTAATAGATGAAAATAACAATAATGATAATATTTTTTATGAAAAAAATACTAGATTAAAAACTATTGGAAAAGCATATTCTGGATTGACGGATAAAGAAATTGATTATATGACCAAAAGATTAAGAGCAATTATAATAGAAGATAAGGGAAATAAAATACAAGTAAAACCTGAAATAGTTTTAGAAATTGCTTTTGATACTATACAAAAAAGTGATAGACACAATAGTGGATATGCATTACGATTTCCTAGGATAAAGAATATTCGTATAGATAAGGATTTAAATGATATAGATACATTAGAAAAAGTGAGGCAAATTTATAAAAACCAAGTATATGTCAAGCAAAAGAAAATTTAAATAATGATAATAGTAACGTTTTCAGTTTCATTTTATTATTATCTTAAGTATAATAATATCGTTAATTTCATAATATATTTTAGTAGAAGCTTCATGGTATTGTAGTAGTTTGAAATTTTTTAAAAATATTTATTCTCTTTAATACAAATAAAGGAATATTTGTTACTGTAGCTTATATAATTCCATGACTCCTTCGATGAACTAATAATTCTTCTTCATTTGATAGCCCATAACCACAGATTTCACAGAAAACAAATTTAGAAATCTCAACAATGTCTTTTGGGATTCCAACGGTAAAAATATTGTCGAGTTCCAATATTTGATAATTTTTAAAATTTCTCGAAGAATTTAGATATTCTTGTAATGTTGATATTATCTGTTTTTTTACTTTTCCCTCGTCTTCTCTACTTCTTGATATTATTATATTATCTTCTTCTAATTTGATATTTTCATTTAATTTTAAATTAGAAACAAAATAATTGTAAATATCATATGCAAGAGCACTATCATTTGCAAAATTTATTTTATATATTTTTTGATTATGCATATTATAAAATATATAGATTAAAATTTAAAAGTTGCGAGAAGTTTTTAATTTCCATGGCAAAAGTTTGACAATATAAATATGATATATTACTGTGTTTGTCACTTGGTAGGTTATAGTATTTCTGTTTCTATGTTACTATAAATTATTTTGATTAATCCAAAGTATGAATATTTATTAGAATTTCGTATTTTGTAAAGCTATATGTATAGATGAACATCCAAGTTTATTTATAGTAACTTAGTTCTAAATAAACACCA
>DATFCH010000259.1:0-9341 GCA_035253345.1 Nitrososphaeraceae archaeon | reverse complement strand
AATAAATTTAAAGAAGTTTAATGAACCAGGAACTATTTCTATAGTAAAAACTGAAAATATAATAAGAAATACATTAAATAATATTCTTTTTCAATATGGAAATACTAGAAAATTTATTGATTATTATAATCTAAATATTACTAACACATTTCATCCTAAAAATTACTATAGAAACTACTTTCCATATAAAAAATTGAATATTGAGATTGATCAACAAAGTTTTAACAAATCTGTGTACTCATATGAAACTCAAAATATACAGGACTTTATAGAATCTAAATTAGAAATGAACCAAAATAATAGGATAGATCAATTAATTATTTCTCCTAAGCATGGTGACCCAATTTGGATGGCCTCGTATGGTTATGGAATGAGTGTTAATTTAATAAATTCTCCACAAAAACTTCTCAATATGTTTTCTCACTATAACGAAATAAATCAATTATATGAACAATTAAAAAATAGAAGAAATTAGAAACAAAATCAAAATTATAAAGTATTTATTGTTATAGTTAAAAAATTTAAATAATTTAAGAATGATTAAAACTAATAAAGTTAAAAGAATATGGTACTATTAACTTCTTTTGATTCATCTCTCTGTTAACTATCATATGACGGAATTTGTGGTTTGGTCTAAACTAAGGAGACATACCAGAATGTAAAAAAATATTAAATTGACAACAAAAACTATTGTTATGTCTACAGAAAATGAAACAAGAAATTGGTTATTGAAAAACTATCCGTTTGAAGCGATCTTTATTGATGAAATATTTAAGCAGTTAAATGACATGTATCAGCATTTACAGACTAATGAAAATTTTGAAGTAAATGAATCAAAATCTTTATCATTTGAAGTAATTAAAAGAAAAGAAACGGGGTATTTGGAATTAAAAGTTAATAATCTTGCTTCCATGATGTTTTTAGGTGGATTAGGAAGAGCAATATCTAATGTAATAATCTCCGATATTATTCCAATGTTTTTAAAAATGAGGATAAAAAAATGTTCTTATTGTAATACTACAAATCCTGACGATGCTAAATACTGTATGGACTGTGGCAAACTATTTTAATGGTTAATTCAAATATTAAATACATTAATCTATTATGTCTAATAAAAATCAAGATTGGCTAGACTTGAATGACCAGAAAGAGAAAATTTGTATATGTAATTACCATAATGAAATTAGAGCAAAATACTGCATAATGTGTGGTAGAAAATTAGTTGTTTAATTTAGCATTTTGAATCAATGTTATGTAATAATCTATCTGAAGGTAAAAATCAAAGTTGAAATTATTCTGAACTAAAAGATATAGATATTGATATAAAATTAGATATAAGATTAATTCCTTTTTAAGACCATTTTATCATCCATTGAACTAAATTCAATATTGATTCTACTAATTCCTGACCTTTTTTAGTCATTTTGTATTCTACTCTTGGTGGGATTTCGTTATATGCCTGTCTTTCTAGTATTCCATCTTGCTCTAATTCTTTCAAACGACGAGCAAGGGTTTTACTACTAATCCCTTTCATCAATTCTCTAAACTGTTTGTATCTTACAGCATTGGTTGTGCAACATAAAGGAATAAGCATTTCAAAAATTCCCCTTTTTGTTATTAAATTTCTAATTTTTGTTGTTTGTAACATTAGTTTTTGAGAGTCATACCCTTCAAAACTACAATTAGAATTATTATAAACTGGTAATTTGTTTCCTTTTTGTCTCTTAGTTTCCTTCATTACACTTAGTGTTATTTAGTCATCTTGACAATTTAAATAGTTTCCTTTGTAAACATAGGTATGCAAAAAGAAATATTAAAAAGAGAAATAAAGAAAAGTTACGCGAAAATTGCTTTAGAAGGTAATATTTCTAATACTTGTTGTAGTTCAACACAAGATATTTGTTGTGATAGTAATAATAATAATTATTCTAACCTACAAATAACCTCTAATATTGGATATAATGAAACAGACCTGAAAACTATTCCACAAGAATCAATTCTTGGATTAGGATGTGGAGCACCATTAACATTTGCAGATTTGAAAACAGGAGAAACAATTGTAGATTTAGGATCAGGTGCAGGAATTGATGCATTCTTAGCCTCTAAAGTGGTAGGTAATGAAGGAAAAGTAATTGGAATCGATATGACCGATAATATGTTAGAAAAAGCAAGAAATGCTGCAATAAAAAATGACTATAAAAATGTAGAATTTAGAAAAGGAGACATAGAGGAGAAGATCCCAGTTGAAGACAACTTCGTAGATGTTGTAATAAGCAATTGTGTCATTAACTTGACTTCTAATAAAACAAACACCTTCAAAGAAGTTTATAGAATATTAAAGAAAGAAGGAGAGGGAAGAATGATTATTTCTGACATTCAATTTAGTTACTATTATGATAATATTTTTTATAATAGTTAAATCATTTTCTTATATATCATTTATCTTACATTATCGCATTATATTCATTGAATAAATCAAATACGAACATATTTTCTAATAAAAACAAAATTAAGGATCTTTTAAAAATTGTTTATGTCATAGTGGTATTTGTAAATTATATTTATCAACTTCTACAATTAGTATTCCAAGTAAACGAGAGGGTAATGGAAAAAGCATAATAACTGCAAATCTGAGCATGATAAAAGGCAGCAGTAAAATAATATTAATAATACAAATCCAAGAATGACCTAAATACGGTCATTTCAAGCATAATAGATGACCTCTAAACATTTAGCAGTATAATATAAAACTAATGATGAGATTTCAAATCAAGTATAAGAAATGATAGGAGTTAATATTCAAAAAAGCAATAATGAATTTATCCTATTATTTATTTATGTGAATATGTCATAATATGTCAGGTTTTAGTGATTTATAGAAGATGATCAACAAACAACAATTTGAGGCTCAACTACAGCAAATATTTAGATTATTGCTTGAAAATAAGACACAAGAACAAATCGCTCATGAACTTAATATTTCTACAAGGACTGTTGCTCGATACTGTCAACGTATAGACAAAAGATATGGTGAAATCCAAAGACAAAAGACAGATAACACATTATTTTTAGAATGTTATCTTTTCAAGAATAGGATGTTAAATCTATACAAAGCCTTGGAAACCAAGATGCTGGATAGTAAAACCTCTGGATTAGAAATATCCCGATGCGCTGAAATAGCCTCCGACATTGCTCATAATGTGCTGAAATTGGAATCGGAAGGAATTCGAGCCATTAAGGAGTTAGGTTTAGCCGAAAAAGCCGCCGCAGTGGCCAAGAAAAGTAATAATAATCCTACTACTCATCTCAACAACAACAATAATAATTTAAGAACGGATAATAATCACGATGATGAATCGTTTAAAGAATGTAATCCAAATAATCAATTTTGATTTGAGAAAAATTGTTTCGAGATAATGAACAAAAAATACTCTAGTTACGAAGGGATTATGACCGTTTTAAAATGATTATTGATTTATTGTTGATATACTTAACAAATAGTAAACTGGATATTACATTAAACACGATAATATATAATATTAATTAAAATATCTTTTATTATCCCAATACTTTACTAATCTTCTAGCAGGATACATTGCTAGCAAGCCAGTTATCAACCAAAACAAGAAATCAGTTAAAATCATCATTTTATCTGGAAGTTAAATGATAGTGAATTTTATACTTAAACACTATTTCAGAAATATCTTTAAAGTTATCATATTTTATTAATTCTTTTATTATTTTCTATATCCATTGCTGATTTATAGATAAAAGCATGCCATTGGTCTCTAACATTGTGGAATTTTTTAGACGCCGAAAAACTTAACTATATCTATATGATTATTCTGAAAAAGATTTGATTCATTTTGTAATAATATAATTAAATTTTCATAGCCTGACCATGATTAAGATGGTAGTAGAACGGTGAATAGCATATATTTTTTATCATGGTCATGGCATTAACATTGATAGGTATTCAATCTATACTTAGTTTTTAAATTATTTATCAGCATTGAAACTAATTCCTTTAGATCTAAATATTACTAATTAGTTGTAAAATTATAGTTTATTTAAATAACATAACTTACAAGAAGATTATGATGATAGATGAATGTTGTTAGTTTTTGTGACTGCATTCCATAGCCTACATATTTTTCTTATAGTCGTCAAACACATGTTTTCGGATAAACTATCAACTCGAAACCTTGACTTTATTTTAGCAGATTTTCAGGTTCTAAAGGCGTAGGCAAACACCTTTTCTGCCTTGAAGGTCACTCAAAGAACACTTACCTATGGCATATCATTTCTTCTATTTAATTTATTCCGTTTTAATAGTGAAGATACTATGCAAGAGGGAGAGAGATATTAACAATAATAATTAACCATTTGAGTAGATATAAATAATAATAGACTTCCAGAAAATGATTACATCATTTTGCCAAGCAATCACATTCATTCTCTGGAAGATTGATGGTCTTATACCTATGACAGATAGGTAAGAAAATAGCATGACTATTAAATTTAAGTATTAAGATAAATACATATAGTGGATTTTAAGATAAATTTTCATTTTACAATAACACCTGGAGAATGAATTGTTTCGTTGGGTGTAATCAAGAAGCATTTCTCCGGAATACTAAGATCTGATTGCTTAATTTCCTATTTGTTTAATAAAATAATTTCAATATTTGATTTAACAATTTAGATAAATACAGGTAGTGAAATCTAGAGGGAAAATTGTCCTACTATTACAAATTTCAGATTTGTTTATTTACAAAATGATCTCAGAGAAGAATATCTACCTTTTATTCTGTAAATATATGAACAATAATTAAATACAATTCAATAATCGTACTTCTGATCTTGTAAAGGATCTGCGTTGGGAAATACGCATAAGTGGGGCATAGTCTGAAGGTTGGCCTTAGCGTTAATTCAGACTATGTCTCACTGACTGATTGATTAACAGCACTGACTGAAATAATTCAGTAAATCAGTCCAGAGAAATTCCTAGTCCTTCCTAAAGTGTCCCAATAAAGGGGCTTTGTCTTTTATATTAAATAAATAAATCTTAAATATTTTATTATACAAAATATATTATAATCAAAAATTCAATTGCATTGCACGTAAATGGTTCTCTGCTGTTTGAACCTCTCGCTCCTAACCGGTTCATTTTCCATATAGAGGACTATTATAAATTATATATAATTGCAATAGTTCATAACTAATCAGCAGTCAATAAACCAGACTATATCTTTTTTTCAAGAAATTAATAATTAAAACACTACCAGAGAGTGACTTTAGAATAGGCAGGGATTCACACTCTGGAATTTTGAACCAATTTCTTATTTGTTTGAAACGATATTTTCAATTATTCATTTAAGTCTTTGGAGAGATATATGCGGTAAAATGTTGAAGGAAAATTGTCTCATTATTATTACTGATTCCGGAGAACATCGTGGATTACGCGGATAAAACATTCTCCGGATTACGTGAGCCTTTTTCGTCTCGGTATTTTTAACAACTCTTTATCGTTTATAATAATTTGAGATAATTTTGCTATTGTTGTATAAAACCTTCCGGAGAACAAATGACAAACAATGAAGGGTTATAAAGATTACCCTCGGAAGGTTGGTGCTACTAGTCTTTTTGTACTCACAACAAGTCTTAATTATTTATAATGATTGGAGACAAATTAATTGATAGTCATTGTATCACTAATTCGGAGAATATTTTATTCCTGAGACTATTGTTGATATTCTCAGGAAATTGTGTAATAAAGGTTCTGTTTTAGATCTCTGGTATACTGAAACTGTTCTTAAAGTTTATAAAAATTTGAGATGAATTATTGGTTATTATAGAATAAAAATAAAAATTTTGAAGATTAATGTGCTTTGTGATTATGCTCGTTTAATTCTTCTACTGAACTAAAAGATTCTCCGCATTGACAATCAAATTTCTTTTCTTGTTCATTATTGTCTTTTGATTCTGACATTATCTGTTTATGTTAAACAAATTATTTATTGGTAGTAGCACCTTATTTCTAATTTAATTATAATAATATTTCAGATTAGTATTCTATTTAGAATTCTCTGTACATATAAATTTATTCTTGAATTGTTATTTCTCCTATATAGTTTTACCTTCCATAGATTCAAAATATGTAATCATATAAGATCGATTTTACAACCTGGAGAAATAATAAACAGCAACAATGGTTGTAGAGTATATTATCATTATCATTCTCTCGGAGGGTTGAGATTCTACTTTCAACAAAATGTGTCCTATATTTGATTTAACGCTTTAGATAGATACAATTAGTAAAATGTGGAGGGAAAATTGTCCCATTATTACAAATAACCGGGAATATGAATTGAAAGTCTACATTATATATGAGATCATTCCCAGGTCTGACTACACTCTATCTTCTAGTCAATAAAAGGATGTATATATTAATTATAAAGATTAAAGATAAACTTCCGGAGAATAATGCAAAACAGGAAAGGTATTCCCCGGAAGTGTGATTTTTCTTTCGGCTTGGCATTAACAAAAGTTCTATATTCTTTATAAAAATTTATGATAAATTATTTTGTTTATTTAACAAACCCTTCCGGAGAATATCAGCAATGGATCCCTAGATAAAACATTCTCCGGAAGTCTTGTGCCATAGGCTCTGATTATTGATCTCAGGCCATCCAAAGGAGATCTCTATTAGTTATAAGACTTAAAGGTAGTTTCGGTCATAGTGACAATTTTCACTAAACAGCGTATTGCTGAAATCTGATAGAACGACGTTCTACTATTAATCAAGTTATATGATAAGTAATTCAATCAAAAACCTACCACTATAGTGATTGAATACTCAATCTTTAAAAGATTGAATTATATTATAATGTTATGAAGACAACAAATATTGTTCTTCTATTTGCCTTGCCTGTATTAATTGGAACCATTTTTGTTATCCCGTCCCTACAAATTGTACTTGCTCAGATAGGCCCTTTAGACCAAATGATTAGTCAAATGAGATCTACTCATTCTCAAATGACTGCGGAAATTGATAATATTAAAAAATTGTTAGAATCCAATAATACTAAAGAAGCCCTTACTTTACTTGATGCTATGGATATTAAAATAACTCACATGAATGATATGTTTAATGATCTAGTTTGGGAAGCGTCTAATAAAGGACATTAATTTAATTAAATAATGCATTTTTTTATTTTATTTTTTAATATTTAATTAAAATCTTTAAAAAACTATTTGACGATTATTTTTAGCAATATTATTCAACCTTTGTTTTATCTCTTCTCTTCTATTACCTTCTATAGGAAATTCATAATTTACTTAAAGAAATAGTATTATTCTAATTATTCTAATTCATAATAATGATAAAATTCGTTGAAAAGGATAAAAATGTAACAATTAACGATCAGATTGAAGAAGAGGAAAAAAAACAAAAATAGTTTACTTCATTTCTCTATACTAGAAGAGCGTCATAATATACCAACGAATCTTTGTCAGTTTTAGGATCTCTATCCCTTTGTGTTTATGAGCCATGAATTTTACCGTCTGTTGTATCTCTTACAATATCTGACAATGTCTCACACATATTAGATAGAGAAAAAGATTTGCATGATGAACAATAATGCATATTGTTTAAAATAGTAAATATAATTATCAATGTGAATTAATTACCCATTAATTATAATCATATGTTCTGAGATTTCTATAAAATTTGTAAAGTAAATTTATATGATTGTCTTTTTATGACAAGAATAGATTCTATTTTCCTTTTATGAAGAATCTTTTGAAAAATAAAGTCTTATGATTGGAAAACTCAACCAGGACCTTCTCTTAAAACAACTAAGTCTTATCCACAACTTGTTTTTTTTGTTCTTTCATATTGCTAGAATAAAAGGATTGTAAAATTACAAAATTATAATGTTATTATCCTTGAGATATGTGACCTTAGAAATATAAGTATTGTTGATTTTTCTTTTTTTTTGAATTGACGTAAAATGAATACTTTAATACTCAATGGTAATAAAAAGTATTCATGTCAACCAATACTGTTCACTTACATCGTGTAATTACTGCAAAGCAAGAAAAAATTTATCGTGCTTTTCTTGATCCTAATGCCATGGCTAAATGGTTACCACCAAATGGCTTTACTTGTATGGTTCATCACATGGATGCCAAAGTAGGAGGTACATTCAAAATGTCTTTTACAAACTTT
Source organism: Nitrososphaeraceae archaeon (assembly GCA_035253345.1). Lineage (GTDB taxonomy): Archaea > Thermoproteota > Nitrososphaeria > Nitrososphaerales > Nitrososphaeraceae > TH1177. The sequence goes on along the minus strand of DATFCH010000259.1, from coordinate 1,108 downwards.
ACCACTGGAAAAAGCCATTCATTTGGAGGAGAATACCGTGATCTGGTTCAAAACGAACGCTTGCATTATACGGATAATTTTGATGATCCAAACTTGCCTGGAGAAATTCAAGTAACAGTAACCTTGAAGAAGGTGTCTCTAGGAACAGACGTGACCATTGTACAAGAAGGTATACCTGCGGTTATTCCTCTTGAGGCTTGTTATATTGGTTGGCAACAATCTCTTGATAATCTAGCAAGACTGGTTGAACCAGAAATTCCAGATTAAATATTGTTGAAGAAATAAAACAATTGAGATAGTATTATACTCGATCAACCAATAGCGAATTCTTGATAAATTTTTTTCCTTTTCTGGAAGAATTTGCTTTCAGCACGTGAAACTTCTAAATAGGAATTAATTTGTCTAACTATAATTACCAAATTTCAGACCAAGACTAATAATATAATAGTAATCAATGATGTTTAGTGGTCTGGATATTATCTTTCAGTTATCTATAGTTATTTTTAATATTTGATCAACAATGAATAAAGCAATTAGTTATAAAAATAAGAACCCCCAAGTGTACCTTATGGGTTCGAATCCCAATCCTAGAATGAATGGGGATTAGAGTTCTTTGTTACTAATATAGAAAATAGTGAGAATCTAAATAAAGTATAATATATTATTTAGATTTTTTACTATATTCTTTTATATTCTTTCTTGAATTTATAAGTACTTGGCAATACCTTCCCCCAATAAACAAAATAAAGAAGAAAACAAACAGATTATTGACCAAGATAAGAAACAAGATCACATATTTATAAAAAATAACAGATGAACCTGCTAAAAATGCATCTAACTTTAAAGAATACAGTGAGAGACTATCTCATATTATTATAAATTCAACACCTAGATTCACAGTAGGTATCTTTGGTGGATGGGGTACTGGAAAAACAAACATTATGCGAATGATACAACAACATCTCTTTTGTAATAATGCTAATTTATATAATTGTCAATTTTTAGATTATTATTATTCAATTCTGCTATTGGTTTATTATTTCTTTTTAGAGTCTTGGATTTAATATGTTATATATTATGAGAGCATTCTCTATTTTTAGAATAAGAT
>DATFCH010000258.1:0-8838 GCA_035253345.1 Nitrososphaeraceae archaeon | reverse complement strand
TTATTTAGATTAAATGGAGGATTTGATTTTCTGGGTAGACTAGTATTCATTTAGGAAAAGTATCGATAAAGTATAGAAGAGGTCCAAAAAATTAATAGAGTTTAAAAAATAAATAAATCTGAGAAGGATTATTCTTGTTGTAATCTAGTCTGTAATAATTCACCCATTTCATTATGCATTTTTAATAAGTTTAATCCCTTTTCTGTAGTTTTATAGGTTTGAGTCCCCTCAAGATATTCCAGAAGATTATTCTCTATCAAGACGGAAAGATATTCTCTTAATTGTGCATAACTCAAAAAGGCTTTATACATTATTTTAGTTTTAGTGGCTCCACCATTCGCTGCATCGAGAATCATTGAAACTATTTCTGTTCTGCTTCGATATTTCATGTTATCTTTTATTATTAAATTATTTATTTTAAGCTATTGAAAAATTTATAAGTAAAAATGTTATATAAAAAATAACATTAATTAGCAATTCGACCAACATTTATGATATGATAAAGTTTTCTATTTTTATTATATTCAATATATAATAGTAAAACGACTGAGAGATGTGCTAATGATAAATTGATTCAAAAAATCAAATTTATTAAATGTATTTAATTTAGAATATCTAATTACATCCAAATAAAGTGTTTTTTATCTCATTATTATATACTAAATATATGATACCTTAGTACCTATGAACCCAACTTTTGATAATTACCGCAAAATTTTTTAAATAAAAATAATGATATTTATCATAATGATTATGTATTTGTTATTAGATTGATTTTTATATTTTGTATAAAATGTAATTTGTAAAATACACCGTAATTTTTACTCGATTTTAATATTTAAACCATCTAGTTATTTTTTTCAGAATATTCTAAATCAAATATATAAATTATAGACCTTTATTTTATAGACAGAAATATGCAAGAAACTTACTACAGTTATCTTTAACCAAATCTACGTAAATTGATAGTGATATTACTAACTGGTCCAAGACGAATACATTTTTGAGAGAAATTCAATCTGCTTATATACAACTTATTTTTTTATTGTACTAATGGATGATAAATTTTTTCATAAAAAAATAACAGAAAAAAAAATCAATATTAAAATATTAGCAGTAAGTTTTCTTACGGTCGTTTTAATTTTTTTTCCAGCTAAGATCCATCCTACTGTACTTGATGCGACAACAACCCAATCTATTGAACAGATTGCTCAACAGATAGCGGATTCTAATCCAGGTACAGATGCAAAACAAATTTCTCAAACAATCGAACAATTAGCTTCACAGACAGCACAAACAGGAGGAGAAAGCGCTGGTAACGTAAATCAAGCAATAAGCCAGATTGCTAATCAAGTCGCACAGAATCCAACTGGCCCAGTAGCGCAAAATATTATTCAAAGTGCTGCACAAATAGCAACAACCACAACCACAACACCACCACCAAACGGAGCAACCCCACCGGCAAATGAAGCAAATACCAATCAACAGATAACTCAAATCGCAGAACAAATTGCAACTGCAACAGGTGCAGATCCAGGAGCACTTTCCCAAATCATATCTCAATTGGCTTCTCAAACTGCTCAAGGTGGTACGAATACTAACCAACTAATCAGCCAAATTGCGTCACAAGCGGCTCAAAATCCTGATGGTCTTGTATCTCAGTCTATTGCACAATTAGCAAAACAACAGGCAGCAGGTAATACAGGTGCAGTAAATCAAATTATAGAACAAATTGCAACGCAAGCGGCAACAACAGGTGGACAAGAAGATCTAAGTCAATCAATAGTACAACAAGCATTTCAAACTGCTGTAGAAAGTAATGCAATCCAGAAAATCAGTCAGGTAGCTAATCAAGTTGCACAAGGAAAGCCAAATAGCAATCCTTCTCAGATTGCGCAAACTATTACTCAAATAGCTTTACAAACAGCAAACCAAGGAGGAGATGCATTTCAAGCTATTGAACAGTTTGCTCAACAGGTAGCTCTTAATCCAAATGGACCAGTAGCACAATCAATCACACAATTAGCACAGCAACAGGCTAGTGGTGGAGCGCAGGCAGATGCAGCCAATCAAGCAATAAAGCAAGCCGCGTCTCAGTCATCAAAGAGTTCAGGTGGCGGAGGCGGTGGTGGTGGAGGAGACACCATTGTCCAAAATATTGTACAGCAGGTAATTAATCAAGTTGTGAATTGCCCTCAGGTAGGCAATTGTGATGTTACTCAAATCGCAGAACAAGTAGCACAACAAACAGGTGCTAATCCTGCTGCAGTACAACAAACTCTTCAACAATTAGCTCTTCAAACAGCACAACAACAAGGCGGTCAAGCAGATGTCTCTCAAATCATTTCCCAACTTGCTCAACAAGTAGCTCAAAATCCAAAAGGACCGTTATCTCAATCGATAACCCAGATTGCAGAACAAGTAGCAGCTGGGAATACAGGTACAGTTAATCAGGCTATTGAACAGGTGGCAAAACAGGTGGCATCAGGTACTGATGTACAGCAAGCAATAACACAAGTAGCAACTCAAACTGCAGAGGCTGCCGCAAATGTAAACCAACAAATTACACAAGTGGCAGAACAGATAGCTCAAGCAACTGGTGCAACTCCCGCAACAGTCCAACAGACTATAGAACAATTTGCAAGTCAGCTAGCTACACAACAAGGAGGTAAAGCAGATGTATCCCAACTTATCTCACAAGTAGCACAACAAGTAGCTCAAAATCCAAAAGGACCGTTATCTCAATCGATAACCCAGATTGCAGAACAAGTAGCAGCTGGGAATACAGGTACAGTTAATCAGGCTATTGAACAGGTGGCAAAACAGGTGGCATCAGGAGCATCAAACGTAGAACAAGCTATATCGCAGGTCGCAGTGCAAACAGCGTTACCAGAAGGACAACAACTCAATCAAGAAATTAGCCAAATTGCAGAACAGGTAGCAGGTTTAACAGGCACTGATCCGGCAGAGGTACAGCAAGCAATACAACAAATTGCTCTTCAGACTGCGCAGCAAGGGAGTGGAGATGTAAACCAGGCTATTGAACAAGTTGCACAACAGGTCGCTCAAGGTGGCCCTGATAACAAAGTACTACAAACTATCTCTCAATTTGCACAACAATTAGAATCTGGTGATTCTGAGACAGTTAATCAAGCCATTAGTCAAGTAGCAGAACAATTAGCAACGGGTGGTGATGTTCAACAGGCAATAGGACAAACTGCCGTTCAGGAAGCAGTGCAGGAAGAAGAAACCCAACCTGCCGCTCAAGAAGGACAGACAGGACTGTTAGGATTATTACAAGAAACAACACAAAAAGCTGAACAGACAGCAACACAAGGAGAACAAGCTCCCACAGAAGAAGACGGAACAGGAGGAGGTTTAGAAACTCTGTTACAAGAAAAAGCATCACCAGAGAAAAAAGTAACTACTTTAGCAGAGAATATTCAAGCTAATCAAGAAGATGGAGAACAAACCGAAGGAGAAAAGAATGATGGGGGAATAGAAGCGGGAACTGGATTCTTTGGGAATATTCTTTCAGCTGAACAACAAGAAGGAGCAGCAACAACCACAGAAGAAGGAGATGAACAACAAGAAGGAGCAGCAACAACCACAGAAGATAATGAAGCAACAAGTGAAGAATCAGGCGGAGAAGAATCAGGCGGAGAAGAATCTAAATAAATATTATCCTTTAACCTAAAATAAGCATATTAAAGATCATAACTAACTAATCTTTTTTTTTCTCTTCCTTTTCTACAAACATTAATCCGTTTTAATCAAATATGTTTGGCAAACTTTAAAAATTTTGGAATTTTTATAAAATTCTTTTTCTGCAATATAATGTGTCTTATTTAATAAATCTATACCAATAGGTATTTGGGTCTCGATTATAATCTTGATAAATAAAAATTATAACAAGCTTTTATTTATCAAATATCCTAATTCTCTAATAATTGTCTGATAAAAATCCTAACATAATTTCTTTTATATTTTTATATTATTTTGTATAGATTCCTATATAAATAATAATTTTATTATTTTTTTGGATATGCAAACTAATACCAAATTAATCCTAACAATAATTGGTTTAGCATCTTTCATCAGTTTATTTACAAGTGTAGCATTCGCACAAAATTATGTAAATAATACAGCAAATACTGCAGACCAATCTCTAAGACAAGCTTCAGAGCCTTCTCCAGATTATATTTCTCCTTCCACTAATACAAACGATGGTGATCGAAAAATAGATAACCTAATCAACCAACTTGGTATAGCCGCAAAGAAGATAGCAATAGGAGGCGCTAATGTGTTGTCTAATATAAGCGGAGAAATCAAAAAAGGTCTCGAATAATTTATAGTCGCATTACCAATTAAAATTAAATTATCTCTTTTAATTGGTAATTAACTATCCATGCTTCTCAAGAATTTCCCCTTAGAGTTTTAAATCTTATTTCGGAGGTAAATAATGTATATTTGTATATAGTCATTCTTGAAAATTTACTTGGTAATCTCCTCATTTCTCTCAATAACTCCAATCTAAAAAATAGAATTTTTGATTTTCAATATCTTCAAGTTAAATAATTATTTTATTGTTGTTTCCATTTATTTTTTTTAAAGAATGAAACAGCATATGTCGTTATAATTTGTTTGTGTGACCCAAACTAATTTAACGATCTCATTGTTTTGACCTATTTTTGAAGAAATATAATATTAGTGATATAGAGAATACACGTTTGAAATAAAACTGAAATAAAATTATTGTTCAACCAATGCCAGAAATTTCTATCAAATACCATATTTGAAAGCTCATATTTAATATCATGTTGTCTTCTGGCGTCACATAACAACATTCTTGATTACAGGTTTACCATAATTTTTATAAAATTAAGATCATTGCTATCATCAAATCCATCTAAGTTTAAAGAGTACCCTGATGTAGCATTTTACCTTTAAACCATCCTTCATAAACACCTTTGCTCACTGGAGACTCAAACATTTTTACTGTTAAATTAATATTCTGTTTCTATCTTATTCTGCACTATCTTTTGGTTCTCCATCGTATACCTCTATACTGAAGCAATTACGTTAAGATATATTTAAGGTAGAACCATTTAATTTATGTTAAACCATTGGATAGGAAAATAAAATGATCTTTTCTGGATTTGATATTTCGTAATATGCTATTTATGAGTACTATTAAAGTGGTCGATATAATCACTATCACTATTAAACAATTTATTACATTTGCTGCATAGTACAGGTTCATTAGTTCTATCCTTATTTATCATATTTAATCATTGTAAATTATGCAATTTATAAATATATAAGTTCTATATATTCATTTATCGCTACAAATATCTACGTGATATTAATTATCTTCAATATCACTTTAATGAAATCACGTTGCTGAAAAAATAAATACCTATGGTCATTTGACTTTTTTGTAAAGTATTATAATCATTTGTTTGACTTTGAACTATCATAATTACGTTTAACCTCCTTATTTATGAAGTTCAGTAATTTTTTTCCTCAACATCTTCCTAAATCATTACCACAATACCCAAATTTGTTAAATATTATAAAACTTGTATAACAAGATGAGTTTCCAAACTTGAAGTTGTATTTCATTTTTCTAGGTTAATGGTTGGTTCTAGATCATAGTATTTTTATATTTTCCTTTAAATATCTAAAAAATATTGTCTATAGATTTATTTTGATTCTACTAAATTCATATAAATATACAAGCTTTTTTTTATATTACTAACCTGAATTAAATTGAATATTATGGTATTTTTTGTAAATTTTATCCTTGCAGATATTATAATAAATCTCAATAACGATATAAAATATAGATAGCTGTACAAAAAATTTTTAATTTCATAGATATACAGTGTATATTCCTTTACGCAGTATTAATTTAAAGGTGATGAATAATAACCTGCATTGTTATATTCAAAATTGGTGTAGATACAGATATCTATCAATTAATCGAAGAGATTGTCATTTGCTTACCCAAATAGATTTATTCTTAGTAATTGAAATTTTTATAGATCCTCCATTTTCATAATTTGTTAAATTTTTTTCGAATTCTTCATAAAATCCAAGATTAAAACAAGCAGATGGGTCTTGATCTAAATCACAACGTTTTTTCATCAGTGAGTACTCATTTTGAAGTTTTTCAAACCATAATTCTACTATCTCGGGATTAGCTTTAAGAATTGATTCCACAATATCAGCAGAATAGAGGGCAATTTTATATAAAAGTGGTTTATTAGGAATAATCTCATAGCCTTTTAAAACCAATCCATTAGAAGGATCCCTCAGGTCCTGGCTCATAATTAATTTTTGCTTCCCTAATATTTAAATTATTATTATTTCATACTAAAAATATAATATTAAAAGATTTTCTAAATTAAATTGCATTCATTAAAAAATTTTTAATATTAATAGAAATATTAGATATTTTCTATTCCGAGTAATGTCGAAGTATAGTCGATTTTATAATTTTAGTCTTATCAAAAGTAAAAATACTAATCATATGATTTTCTTGCATGTACATTAATATTAATTATTTTTTTTGATATTGTTTTAATTTTTAATTTATTGAATCTTTAGGATTACTGACAGAAGTACAAAATAAGAGCATTCCCTTTAAAAGATAATCTAATTTATTAAACAAACACACATTATTTAAAGTGTTCTTAAAAGTCAAATAATTTATAATACATTTATAATAAATGTAAATGTGGCCAATAAATAGAATCTTTATAGATATAATGAATATTATTAGAGATTGATATAGGTAAAATATTAATAATTCTTCAGAACATATAATATTTGAGGAATAATCATTCATTTCATTTAACACTTTAAAGGAGGGCTAATAGCACAAACTTAATAACGAATAGATGTAATCATAAAGAGAACCCAAAAGGGGCTATAGATCTATTTTTATTTTATAAAGACTAATTTCCAATAAATTAAAATATAAGATCGAAAAGAATTCAAAATAATTGGTGATATTTAAGTATAGTTTTTGAATATCTTAGCTGTCCTTATTGCTTGAATAATAGAGCTATATTATTCATTATATACACCAGATTTATAACAATCATATTAAACTAAATAATTTGGTAAAAGGATTCGTTAACGACATTGCTCGACTGATAATTTTGTTAGCTTTTTGTATAATCCTTTAATGATAGTAATTATTGATCTTTGACTAAATACCTCAAATTTAATCCGTCATCTATCTAGTAAAATGTTAAAATGTTAATCATTTTCTAGGTTAAATTTTTTTAGAATCAGAATATCTTAAACGGTAAGAATCATGGATATTCTATTTAACTGGCTCAACGTGGGATCTTTTACATAAAATAAATCAAATTAATATAAATAATTATTATTATCCTTGAATTTATTGATTCAATTCAACTCTTAGGTTTTTTATACCTAAGTATTGAGGGAGATTATAAGACTTTAATGTAACACATAAAATTTTTTATTTTATTTTCATTAATTTTGAAATAAATGATAGGGATATTAATTGGAATGTATTATTTTATTATCTATAAAATTGAGTTTACCTAATTTCCTACAATTAATACCTTCTAAAATGGAGAATTAAATAATTAAAGACTATAGCTAGATCATTTATTAAAAAACCTATTAGTTAAATATAATTTTAATAAATCACTAAGATATCAATCTTCAAAGATATTTAAAAAAAATTGATAAAATGATTTTACTTAGCTAAATCTTGTAAGCCTTTACCTATTGTCTCAGCTAATCCTTTAGCACCTTCAGTAATATTTTCCCCTAATTTTTTAGCTCCTTCCGTAACATTTGCTCCGGCTTCACTGGCGTTACCTTGCATTGCTTCACCAGTTTGATTGGCTCCTTGTCCAGCATTCTTCATTGTCTGGTTAACACTATCGGATTGTGCAAATCCAGAGATTGCGAATGTTCCAAAAGTCAGTACAGTGGCGAGGAAAGCTGGCACTATTAGAAACAATTTATTGTTTATCAATTTGTTATTTTTTATTAATTAAAGTTCTTTAAAAATCTTTATTTCACGTATACTAGAAAAAAAATCTTGTACATTCTTCAAAAATAATATCGATTCAAAATTAAATAAATATCACATCAATATAAATATCTTTTAGTGTATTTTATTTTTGTAATATTCTTTAAAATTGCCATAAAAGGTAGAAACCAGAAAGGATAATAAATCATTATATAAAATTTACGTAGAATTAAATAGTACTTAATGATTATCGAATATATGATATTTTATAGGAAAATAGGAAGCTTTGGAAATCTTTCACCAAACATGATAGATTTTGGATTTGGAAGACAATCTATAGCAGAAAGAGTAATCCAACAACAACAGGAGTTACTAAGAAATCTTAGTATTTCCAGTTCGACTTCCCCTCTTGCCTCTCTTAACCAAGAAGATATCGATTCCACAATAAAAGAGGAACAACAAAGGAAAATTATAGCAAGATTTACTAAAGGTGAAGATTTTAGTAACCTAGGATTTGGCAATATATAAAATATTATTAATTATCAAATCTTGGTATCTATTATCCATTGATTTTACTAGTTGAAATTTAATCTGATAATCAGAATTGTAAAAATTGAAAAATCCTTTTTTTGTTACTTTTTTAGGTTATAAATAATCAATTATTAATTTGCCAATTAACAAATTAAGACTTTAAATTAGGATAAATAGTTAATTCAAATTTAATTTTTATTATTCATTCAATTTTATTTTAAATATTTAGTTGCTATACAATATTATTTTTTAGCTATCTCTCAAATTTATGAGCCAAAAAAACC
>DATFCH010000257.1:0-2918 GCA_035253345.1 Nitrososphaeraceae archaeon | reverse complement strand
TTTATTTATGTCCTGTCGTTTGTCTATTATTTCAAAACCACATTCAATTACCTCTTCGAATGCTTTTTCATCATTAATGTCTGCAAAGTTTAAGAAATAACATAATAAACGATCCCCCAGACTTTTTACAATCTTGCCATTTTTACTGTTAACTATTTTTGTTAATGAATTTATAACTATAGAATAGTATTCTCTTATCTGAGATGACTCATATTTTAAAGAATTAACATTTACAAGACTTTCAAATTCTATAAAACAAATACAACATTTCAGTGAATCATCAGTAAATTTAATACTTTTACTACCTTTATTACTATGATGCCACATTTCTTCATCTACTACCTCTGTTCAAGTTAGGACTAAAAGAAAACATAATTATCTTTTTTATTGATATTGTATTTTTGAAGGCGCACATTTTGATAATCCGTTCACTATTATATTCTATATATTTTGTTACCATGCTCCTTCAATCAATACTTTTAGAATAGGAGATATACTGATCATAAGATATGCTTCAACACTAATGGATTTAAAGAAATTGGTCTAAAGTTAGATATATTCAGATTATAACATTTACGAATTTTTCGGCGCCGAAAAAAAATTCTTCTTATATTTGATTATAGAAAGATATTTTATAACTTCGTTACAAAATAAAAATTTTATGGGTGATTAATTCATAAATTATATTTAAAAATGTGTTCTCCTTTTTTTATCAACCATTTAAATTAAATTTAAATAATCATTTTTATAGTAATTTATATGAAGTTATAAATAAATGGGATAAAAACATACATTTATTGTAATATCTTTAATGCAAATGATGATAATACTAACAATAAGTATCATTTAGTAAAATATTGTTAAATATTATATTGCCTACGATTAATAAACAGAACAAGAATAATGATTATAAAAAATAAAAAATTTCATTGCTTGTCGGAATCCTTTTCTCACCCACGTCAAATTTTATTATTTTTTAAACTAAAAAATTGATTGTTTTAAAATACATAAATAGTATAGTTAGAGGTATTGAAAATATACCTATAAAGCCACAATATCATAGGGGTCTACAATATCAAAAATTATATTCTCCTTTTTTATGAGGTTTGTCGATTAGTCTAAATATTATATTAGTTAGTCACTATATATGAATATTTATTATACTTTTATAGGACGATCAAGTACAACGTTATTATGGGTTATAATTATGAAATAGATTCTAAAGATAATCAAGGTCTCTCTAATAGACAACTCACTTTTGTATTTGGAATTAGTATAATAGGAATTTTTGTAGTATTCGCATTATTTATTTTTCCTATCAACAATCTATTTCCAGAAACAATTACCGAACAGGTCACAATAATCAGTAAAAGTGATGGTGAATGCGTTGTTAATAGTCAAGATCACCCTCGAGGAATTTCAAATTGTAATTATAAATTGGGTGACAAATTGCAGATTACTTATAAGCATGGAACTGCTCCAATTGAAAAGCATAAAAAGATAAATTAAACTTATCTTACTACTACAGATATAAGATATATCTCAACTTCGAAATCATACTAATACGTATCTAATTTTTTAACATATAATCATTGTTGTAATATTTAGATTAGTACATCTAAAGCCAGCTTAAGTTCAAAAATTTCTTTTTCAATCACACCAATATCATTTTTATTATTAGTATATCTCAATAAATTTTCACAAGATTTTATTTGTTCTGTTAATATTTCTTTTTTATTGATACAGGCAGTATAATTTGGTTCAGCAATTGAGTATATGATATTAGCTTTGTTATTATATTTTGATAATTTTGCTTCCATTTTGAAAGGGAATTCTATTTCTAATATATTCATATTTTTTATCAGTGATACAGTTGGACATCTACATATTTAAGATAAAGTGAACAATGTTAACAGATAATACATATTTCGAAAAATAAGCTTTTTACTATCCTGAGAATATTTAAAATATCATTCTACTAATAAATGGGTTAAAAAAAATAACTTGGTGTTCGTTATAGTTTCGAAGTTAATTTTCATTTAATCTTTTGATAATTCTTATTGAAACAAGCAAATTTTTTTATTAACAATTTGAAATTGATCTTTCAAGATAATTTATGTAAACACAATCAATTGCTACGATATGATTAATATAACTATAGGTCGATATATAGAAAGGTTTTTTTACAATTTAGAAGATTATAAATCATGATTGAGTTTATCTTACGTATCCTGATAAATGTAACATAAATATGTTACAATTTTGTTAAGTCAAATATTTTTCAAATATCATCTGGTAATAGGATATATTTACTCTTGTATCTAAATCTAAACCACTTTCTTAAATAAAAAATAGTTGAACTAATACTCAACCACTTTATATCATTAGATAATTAGGAGAATAATCAGCAAAATTTCATTTTTAATATTAATAGGCTGTTTTATCCCTATATTCAAATTCAAATCTATTTCAATAATTGTCTAAACATTGTGTTTGAAAATATTTGTTGTGATCGGTTATAACTATTGTGATTTGAGCATACAATATGGTTGTTATAATTACCAATATCAGTATAAAATATAGGAATTGTCTCACTAATTATGTTTTATTTTTTTAGGCCTTAATTTTTATTTTAGGGATTCTTTAATTTCTCCACTCAAATTAGATAATATATCAGCTCCAGATAACGCTGTTTTTTTTATAGGCTTCTCCTAACTGATTAAGAATGTTTTTTGCCTCATTAGGATTTATTATCCCTGTTGAATTATTTGCAATTTCTGAGGCACTACTTTTAATTTTTTCTGCAGTAGTTTTTTCAAATCTATTATGGTGTTTGTAGTTATTGTTGATTGCTGGCCAAAAACTAGAGATATAGCTAATATAGAAAAACAAATATCATTACAGCTATTAATTCATAC
>DATFCH010000256.1:0-5440 GCA_035253345.1 Nitrososphaeraceae archaeon | reverse complement strand
TATTTCTGTTTCATTTTTTTCAAGTAAAAAAATAAGATATAAAAATATTTTCTTTGTATCTATTTCAGAGAATTTTTATAAATTGGTTTATTTAGAAATATAAAAGATTTTATTGAACCAATTTTTATTGCAAATAAACATCAAGATACGACTTAATTATGATATGATGATAATAATGATTTTTTTATGGTTATATCTTTGTTTTTATATCTGAAAAATAAGTGATGGACACTTCTTAATAAATCGATGACTTTTTAATGTCACAAATTAAAATGTTAATGAACAAGAATAACTAGTAATTATCTATATTCATCCCCACAATCTCCAATTATCTCAAATAAATTGTTAGATTTTGTACACACGCTATCAATATCAGCATAATCAGATTTATCCAAAGAAAAGTTAAATACCTGGATATTATTGCTTCTGTGATCAGTTATCCCAAGTCTAACACCTATAATTACACCAGCTACTGCTGGCTTATCCAAGATATATCGTGTTGCCACATTTGCAATACTCACATGGTATTTATCTGCAATTCTTTTAAGAGTCGATAAAAGTTCTTGAAACAAATTCCAACCTCCCCATGCATTAATCATTCGCATGTACTTTCTCAGACTTGGGGTATTTAATTCAGAAATAGATGGTTGTTGAGCTCTTCCAAGATATTGCTCCGACAAAAGTCCTCCACAAATACTGCCGTATGCAAGGAGACTAATATTATGCTCTAAACAAAATGGTACCATCTTTAATTCTGGTCTACGATCTATAATTGAATACTGAACCTGATTCGATACAACTTTTAGATCCGAATTTATCATATTTTGTATGCGTTCCGTATCAAAATTTGTAAGACCTATTTGCTTGACTTTTCCATTGTCACGAAGTTCAGATAGATATTTGAGGGCATCTATGTAATATGGATTGTCATAATCCCACCAGTGAAATTGAAGTAAATCAATGGAGCTGACCTTCATTCTGCGAATTGATCTTTCTATATTTTCCTCAACTATAGAACGAGTAATTCTTGTTGGTTCTGGAACCCATTTTGTTAGTGCTTGAATTCTTTCTAGTTCTTCCTTTCCTTTTATTCTTAACAACTTCCTTCTGAAATCACCAATTAATTCTTCTGCGGGACCATAAATATCTGCTAGATCCCAACTCGAGAAGCCGGCATTATGATATTCTATCATATCTGCTATTGCCAATTCATGATCTATATATCCATGACCACCTGCAACCTGCCACATACCATTAACTAATCTAGAAATTTTCAAACCTGGTGCCAACTGGTAATATTTGTTAATCGCATCATTCATTCTATATTTTCTCCAATATTGTCACAGAAGCAAGATAAAAAAATTTGACTGATATAAATAGAAGTCTTCTTAATTGATTTTGCTAGCCAACTCGTTTCTTATTTTAAATATCAATATGAACTTCCTCCGTTTAGAAAAAACCAAATTAATTGTTTAATTCGGTTCTTTGTCCTTGTTAATCTGAACATTTAGTAATTGACAATCGTCGATAATGATGACTGACTAACTATCTAAAGAGAAATGGTTAACTTGCTAATCTGTTCCCGCCCAATCATCAAAATTACCATGGCCTTTCTTTTTATAGGCTATTTAATATATTGATTTATTTGACAAATTTGACATTTTATTTGACTTATTTGACGGATATTTTTGAATAAGGATTTTCCAATTAAAATTGTACATCTGGCCCAAAAGAGGATAAAATAGATTTAAAGAAGAGAATGATTCTCCAAATAAATAAAACTTTTAGATGGAGCTCCGTTAAAAAGTAAGGTCCTTATAGATATTTAATATAACTATATCCACACGTCCTCTAAACATAATATTTTCATTACCTCCTCTTGTCTAGGATATACTATCTCTTCGAGAATTTCTATAACTAATATATATCATCAAATTAACAAATAATAGTCTTGATTCAAAAAACAACCAAGATTTCCGATTTTGGGCCTTTATCATTAAGAATAATAGCAGGAATTGGACTGATGATACACGGATTTCCTAAATTGCTCGATATTTCAGGTACTGGGAATTCATTTACAAATATGGGGTTACCACCAGACTTAGCAATAATCATAGGACTTTTAGAGTTCATAGCCGGTATTGTTATTTTGTTAGGAATTCTAACTAGAATTGCAGCAGGATTAATAGCTATTCAAATGATAGGAGCTATTTTACATGTGAAATTATCGAAGGGATTTATCGGAGGCTATGAATTAGATTTATTATATCTTGCTATCATGATAAGTTTATTCATAACTGGACCAGGTAATTTGTCTATTGAAAGAAATGTTATTAAACGAGAAATATTTCCAAAGATTTGGAATAAGAGGTCCAACGAACTTTGAGAAAATAAATTTCTTTTTATAAATTTTAATCATAATGTTCCACTTGTCAGCTTCAAGATCTAATTAAAAAATATATTTTCGCTATTACTTTGTATTTTTTATTTTTATTTTTATTTGATTGTATACTATAATTTGAGTACTATTTCCTTAATCATATCTATTTTCCCAAAATATAATATCTCAAAAGTATTTTTTGTCAATTCTATTAACCTAAATCAGAGATTTTTTTGGCTATTCTTTGTTAGTATTACTATTTATGTAAATATTTATTTTGAAACAAATTGGGTATATACATAAATATTGCATTAGAAATTCAGTATTTCTTCTAATCAGTAGTTTCTATATTCATATCTTTATTCTTCTTCTTTATTTCCTTTTATTTTTGTAATGTGAGGTATACGAGGCACTAAGACAGCAAATATAACTGCGGCTAAAGCTATTATGTAAAAGTTAAAACCGATTGCCATTCCTATCGCAGCAGAATACCATACACTTGCAGCGGTAGTTAAATTTGTAATTTTTTTGTCAATTTCACCTTTAAGAATCATTCCCGCTCCTAAAAATCCTATTCCACTTACAACTTGGGCTGCAATACGGGATGTCGAATTAGGATCAACAGCTGCAGAGAGATATGTAAAAAGCATAGCGCCACCAATTACTAAAGAATTTGTACTAATACCAGCTGGTTTACCCCTTGATTCTCTTTCTGCTCCTATTATAAAGCCGGCAGCTAGAGCAAAAATAATGTCTATTAAAAAATCCAACTGTAATCCTACTTGCCAGTTATCTAACATTATAAAAATGGAATAATCTTTTCCTTATTTTTATTTTCTTGCTCCTTACTTGCTTAGATATTCTATATATTGATTAATCGAGATCTCATCTCATCATAATATCTGTCCCCATGATTTCTCAAGTCAATGTAAGCTAAGCTATCCTAGACAAATATAATATATATAAATATATATAATATTATCATATCTAAATGATTGAAGCATTATTATGGACAAATAAACCATAATTTATCAAATAACGATAAAAATAGTTTTCACAATACAACTATTAAATAGATTTTATTATAAGTAGTATGTCTTTAAATAATGCTATTATCTTTGTCTTGAATTTATTTGCTAGTATTGTATCTATTCTATATCTTCTAGTTTATAATGTATTCTCATCCTCACATATTACCAGTAGATTCCAGTACTGCATTACATTTTTTAGTTCTACGATTATGTATCCTTTTAATCATTTTATTATTTCATCAGAATTGTTACCAAAGAAGAATTCATCCAATATTACTCCTCTATCATCTTTTAGTGCTGCCCTGCATTTTCTCTTTCCAACATCTCTTCCAAGATGATTCAGTTTTTTCATTCACCTTCTTTGTTTCTATGTTGGCTAACAGATGGCAAACATCCATTCACACTCTATTAGAGTATTATGATAGCCACTTTACAAAATACGGTTCAGTCAGAACCTCCCTCATACGGAGTATGTTAACTTTGATCCTAGTCAGCCAACATACAGGAATATACACACTAGAAGATTTTCATATTGTCACAGCTGAAAAACAGATCAGAGGACATGTTTAGAGCATTCGTTTCAATAATTCGATACCTTCTTATCACTAGGATCGAAAATAATTAAATTATTTATTTAAACTGATTATCTCTTTATCGATATTATTATTATTATTATTATTATTATTGTATTTCCTCATGTCTTCTATAACCTCATCTAATTCTGATAGAATCTTTGAAAATTTGAGTACAATCTCTTGATATTTTAAATTTTTATCTTGAAAGGCAATAATTTGAGAGTAATAATTATTGAGTTCAATGTGCGATTGTTCTATTCGTTTTATAGGGAACATTTCTCTATCACATATTAGAATTCCTTCCCTTTTAACTTTTTTTATTTCTAAAAGGTTATAGAGCATTGGACATATTACATGGACTCAAGAAAGCATAGATAAAGTGAATTTATTACAATAAATAGATTTTCTACTTCGTTATAATATTTAAAAAATCAACAAATTAGAATAGGATATTTACATCTAACTCTTTTTCCCGTACTCAACACTGCCCACTGTTATTTTTGTTAATAAGATTTTGTTTCAATTTATCGAATTCTTGTTCAGTTAGTTCGCCTTTCTCCTTCAATTTTGCTAGTTTCTCTAATTCATCAGCAATTGATAATGATCTACTATTTTCACTACTTGCATAAACCTTTGGAGTAACTAATTGTTGTGTAGGTGTCTTTTCTGGAGCTGGTGGAGGTGGTGGAGGTGTCTTTTCTGGAGCTGGTGGAGGTGTCTTTTCTGGAGGTGGTGGAGTTATAATTTGTGGAGCTGGTGGAGGTGGTGGAGGTGTCTTTTCTGGAGGTGGTGGAGGTGTCTTTTCTGGAGCTGGTTTATTGTTATCTTTCTGAGTAACTAATTCTGGTCGGGTTGTCTTTTCTGGAGGTGACTTTAGGTTATCTTTCATTCCAGAACGAATAATTTCCATTAAATCATCTGCCTTATCCTTTGGAATGGCTTCAATTACACCTTCTTGATCGTCTTCTCCTTCAATTATACTATCCATCATACCCAATTTATTAGAGCTCACTATCCCCACAGCTTTAAAACGTATTGTGGATGACAAAATACCCTTTTCAAGCTTTAAACTCGTAATTATATCATATGGTATATCTACCAGGTTTGCTTTAATCCCCAGCATATATGGATCTCTGATTATAATTCTTCTGTCAGTTGCATAAATCGTATTTGGAGTAAGAACTGAACCTCCAGGTTTAATTTTTGATTGTTTTGCAACAAGCAATACTTGTTCATCTGGATTTAGGATATCAGATATTTTATCTATCTCTTCACGGTTATCTCCATCAGGAGGGGATTGATTACTCTCTTTATCTTTATTATTACCATTGTTAGGGTCAAGCGGCATATATTATAATATAATCAAATAATTGATATTTAAAAATATAGAATCAATTATCCTTAATCATTTTAATAGTATGTTGTTTTAAGGTTTCTTAACTAGAGATATAATT
>DATFCH010000255.1:0-2972 GCA_035253345.1 Nitrososphaeraceae archaeon | reverse complement strand
ATATTTATAATATAATAGGATTATAGACTTTAAAAATAAGATATTTAATATTATAATGCTTTATAAAATTAGATGATATTGAAATTTTTATATTAATCAATCTAATCCATCAGATATTAACTTATTAGTATTGAAATTATTATTTATTTTCACATAAAATAAGTTTCTAATAATAAATGCTAAATACTACTTAGTTTATATCCATAATAAATTTATATCTTAAAATCGATATCGGTATTACTCCCAACAGGCCCGTAATTTTTCTCGGGTTCATCCCTTCAATAGATAATGTTTCAATGTTTTTAGTCGTAGTTTTTGTTAATAATTTTAAAAATTAAATTTTAATATTTTCATTCGGGGACCAAAAATAGGTCAAATTAAGTTCACATCCAATGTGAATGATACAAAAACGTATTGAATTATCTTGGCCTAGATAACAAATTCTATTACGAATATTAGATGAGTGATTCAATAAGTTATATTTCAAATTATAAATATCATTGAGCTCTTTATATAATGTGGTACTGACGATACTTTTTAAAAAAAAATCATATTATTTTGCTATTTTATCATTTATTATAATTTTTGGATTTATAGTACTAGTTGATAATAATGTTGGTATTATTTATGGTGAAGAATATGCGTTCCTAAAAACTTGGGGGTCTGTTGGAACTAATGATGGTCAGTTTATGTTGCCTCATAGTCTGACTACCGATAATGATGGAAATGTTTATGTCACAGATACCGGAAATAATAGAGTTCAAAAATTTAGCCCTGATGGAGTATTTATTACGAAATGGGGCAGTGCAGGTTCTGCTGATGGTCAATTTAGTCAATTACATGATATAGCCGTAGATCCTAGTGACGATTTTATTTATACTATAGAGCTTGATAATCACCGAATTCAAAAGTTTTATCCTAATGGTACATTTATATCAAAATTCGGATATGAAGAAACCGGAGGTGATGGGGAAAACAGGAGTCCACATCAACTTTATGTAGATCATTTTGGAAATATATATCTCACTGATAGAAGAAATTCTGAAATTTTGAAATTTGATAATAATGGCAAATTTATAAAAAAATGGGGAACCATAGGCAAGGAAAATGGAGGAGAATTTATAAAACCTCATGGAATTGTGATAGATTCAAAAAATAATGTCTATGTTACGGATATGGGAAATTCTAGAATTCAAAAGTTTGATAGCAATGGTAACTTTATAACAATGTGGGGATCAAAAGGAATAGGAGAAAATAAATTCTCATATAGTATACCTGGTCTAGGGATAGACAGATCTGAGAAAATATATGTTGTAGATAGAAAAGCATCTGCAATTCAAAAGTTTGATAACAATGGTAACTTTATAACAATGTGGGGATCAAAAGGTTCTGGCGAAGGAGAAATGAATAAACCTGAAGATATTGCAATAGGTCCCAATAATAGTATATATATAACAGATACAAAGAATTCAAGAATTATTGAATTTATTTTAAAATCCTAACACCCTATCACTTGTTTATTTATTTAGTTCTCTAAATTTAATTTATATTCCAAAAGTTAAAGAGCAGTGAATATTTGTTATTCTTTTCAATCAATAATACTAATTCAAAAAATTTTGATAGGAAGTGATTAAGTGAATAATTTTTGAATTGATGGTTACTTTCCTATTGATTATCTATCCTTAATACTGAATAAACAAGAACAAAACTAAATGATTGAATTGTTGTATTACAGACACAATAATAATAATAATATTTCTCTATTACTTTTTCAAAAAATAAGGACTAATGCCTATTATATTTGGCGGATAATTAGTTAAAATATATAACAGTATTAATCCTATAAACATAATTGAAAATCCTGAAAATATAGAAGGAATAATTATCTTTATTAATGATTCATTGTAATTTTTAAAATTACTGAGGCTAAAACGATTTTTTCAGAGTTTGGCAGATGTTTTCTGTGATATCGGATTTAATAATTTATAATAAATAATATATTTCCATATCTAAAATGGTATATCTATTTTCTCCCATTGCATGATATTTATTAATATATTGATTTTATTGAATTTAAATATCAAAGGTTATGATTAGTTTGAATATTGAAACTATTAAATTTGAGAAATTATATAAATTATATTTTCTTAGAAGGTATTAGTACAAGTCTGTTACAATTGTTAATAAATTCAGTTTATTTTTATATAATAATTACATACTTGTATCACATTTCTTTTAAATTCAATTACTGTAAAGGATAGAGATGCATTATACAAAAAAATTATTTGTTATTCCAATAGCCATTTTGATCCTCACTTTATTAGTAATGGTGTTAAATAATAATACAGTCAATGCATTTGAAAATACCACTGATTATAAATTCGTAAAAGTATGGGGTGGAAAAGGTACAGAAGATGGTCAATTTCTTCGTCCTCATGATTTAGATTTTAGTCCTGATGATAAGATTCTCTATGCTGTAGATAGAGATGGTAGTCGCATCCAAGCATTTGATAAAGACGGCAAATTTCTTTTCAAATTTGGCGAAGATGGAACAGGAGATGGACAGATGCATGTTCCATATGGAATTGATGTTGATAAAAATGGAAATGTATGGTTAGCAGATAGGGCAAATGATAGAGTACAAGAGTTTGATAGTAAGGGTAAATTTATTTTAAAATTTGGTAATACAGATGGTGTTCCCAGTGCAGAAGAAGGAAAATTTGATAACCCTAGACATGTCGCAGTAAGTAAGGATCTAAGGTATGTCTATGTTGCTGATTCTAAAAACGATCGTATTTCACAATTTGATATAAATGGGAAATATATCAAATCAATTGGAAAATTAGGAAATAAATCAGGTGAATTTAATCTTCCTACTACAATAGAAATAGATTCAAAAGGAAATTTCTTTGTAAATGAAAGAGGAAATGAAAGAATACAGAAATTTGATAGTAATTGGAAACCTATCTTAA
>DATFCH010000254.1:0-13548 GCA_035253345.1 Nitrososphaeraceae archaeon | reverse complement strand
TTAGTTATTATAATTCCAAAGCTTTCTTTAACATCACTTTATTTATTGCATCCATAACTGCTTGAACAGAAGCAACAACTACATCTTCTCCTGATTTTCTAGCAGAAACAACGTTTCCTAAATTATCTTCTACCTTAACTGAAACCTCAGCTAAAGCATCTGAGCCCCCAGTAATAGATTCAAGTCGATATTCTCTTATTTTTATATTAGCAACTTCTGCTGCTATCTTCTGAATTGCTTTTAGAGCAGAGTCAACAGGACCAACTCCTATTTCTGATGCAATGTACTCTTTTCCTTCACTGCTCAGTTGAATTACAGCAGTTGGAACTATGTTTAATCCAGTCACAATATGAAAATCATGTAATTTAAATTTCTCTTCAAATTTTTTATTGCCTATAATTTTACTTGCTATTGACAATAATTCTGCAGTAGTGATTGATTTTCCTCTATCCGCAATAATTTTTTGCTGTTCGACAATTTTGTGTAATTGATCATCTGTAGGGTTTATTCCAAATTCTTTTAACATAGCTTTTATACCATGAGCCCCCGCATGTTTACCCGCCTGTAACCATCGTTTTCTACCAACAAGTTCAGGACTAATAGGTTCATAAGTCAATGGATTATTAATAATTCCATGTGTATGAATCCCAGATTCGTGTCCAAATGCATTTTCTCCTATTATTGCTTTATTTGGTTGAACAATTATTCCCATTGTATTGGAAACAAATTTTGATACCTCAAATAGTAATGGTGTTTGTATATTTGTTTTTTTATTATATAGACAGTGTAATGACATTACAAACTCTTCAAGAGAGGCATTTCCAGCTCTTTCACCTATTCCATTAATAGTTACGTGAGCGCATGATGCACCATTATTGATTCCTGCAATTGAATTTGCAACAGCTTGACCAAAATCATCATGACAATGCATACTAATTGGTAAGGAAATATTTTTTGAAACTTCATTTACTAAATTAGAAATATAATAAGGTGTAGCATAGCCCACTGTATCTGGAATATCTATTCTATCAGCCCCTGCTTCTTGAGCTGCCTTAAAAACTTTGATTAAAAACTTTCTATCAGATCGAGTTGCATCTTCTGCAGAAAATTCTACCTGAACACCATGTTTCTTGGCATAATCTACTGCCCAAATGGCACGATCTAATACTTGTTCTTGGTTCATATGTAATTTAAATTTCATGTGGATTTCAGAAGTAGCTATAAAAGTATGGATATATTGAAGATCACAAGATAAAGCAGCATCTATATCTGCTTGAACAGAACGAGCTAATCCACAGACTTCTGCTTTTAAACCCTGTTTGGCAATTGTCTTTATTGCTTCTCTTTCTCCTTCTGATACAATGGGAAAACCAGCTTCAATTGCATCTACTCCAAGTTCGTCTAACTTTAAAGCAATATTGATTTTGTGTCTAGAATCAACAGAAACGCCAGGAGTTTGTTCTCCATCTCTTAATGTAGTATCAAAAATTCTTATTTTACTCGAGTCTGTGTGATTATCAATAAAATTAGCTTCAAGTTCAGTTGTCATCATTATACACCCCTTAGTAAAGCAGAAATTCCTGTTCGTGCAATTTGAATTATACCATAAGGAATAACGATATTCTTAAATGCATCAATTTTATCTGGTGTACCAGTTATCTCAACTATCATAGAATCTTTACTCACATCGAGTATTTTTGCTCTAAAAATGTTAGAAAAATGAGTAATTTCAATTCTAGATGTGGAATCAGATGCTTTCATTTTTATAAGTGCGAGTTCTCTGAATACGGTATTCTCCGTATCTAAAACTCTAACTTCAATGATATCGATTAATTTTCTTAATTGTTTTACCAATTGATCTAATGTTTTGTAATCACTTTGTATTGCAATAGTCATCCTTGAGATATCTTTCTGCTCTGTTGTTCCTACCGTAATACTTTCAATATTGAAATTTCTAGCTCTAAATAGGTTCGTAACTCTAAAAAGGACTCCTGGTTTGTTGTCTACTATAACAGACAATATTCTGTAAGGTAAGATTTTTTCCTCAGTAAATTCTGAATCTGCTAAATAAGAAGATGTCATGTTAATTAATTAACCCCCTACTATCATATCCTTCAACCCAGATCCAGGAGCTACAAAGGGATATACATCCTCTTCAGGATCGATTGGAATGTCTATAACTGTAGCTACATCTGAGTTTACTGCTGTTTTTATAGCTTTATCCAATTCGCTCATGGACTGAACTCTCATACCTTGGGCTCCATAAGATTCAGCCAATTTGACATAATCAGGACATCTATTTTGGTGAACTCCCATGTATCTTCGGTTGTAAAAGGTTCTTTGCCATTGAGCAACCATTCCTAGCATATAATTATTCAATAAAAATACAATAACAGGAAGTTTTTCTAATACGGATACTGCAAGAGAATTTTCAGTCATACTAAAAGAACCATCACCAGCTATATCAACTACTGGAACACTTGGTTTTGCAGCCTTTGCTCCAATTGATGCAGGAAAACCAAATCCCATTGTACCTAGACCTGTTGAACTGAAAAAAGTGCCTGGTGAAATAACATCAAAGTGTAATGAGGCCCACATCTGACATTGACCTACTTCGGTAGTTACTATTGATTCAGGTGGTAATAATTCTCTTAATTTTTTAAGTGTCTTTTTAGCAGTTATTTCCCTAGAGTAATCTTTTATCGTGCTAGTATAATATTCAATTAGTTCTTTTCTTCTTTTCAGCCATACATTCTCTGGATCCCGTCTAATACCTTTGGTGGTAAACATTTTCACAATAGTTCTTAAAGATGATTTTACGTCACCTATTACAGCTACGTCAACCGATTTGTTCTTTCCAATTTCAGCTGGATCAACATCAAAATGTATAATACTCATTCCTTTACCAAATTCATCGAATCTGCCTACCGATCTATCTGAAAATCTAGCTCCAATAGCAATGATACAATCTGCTTCAATTATTATTTTATTTGCCTCTGCATGTCCATGCATTCCAATTGGTCCCATTGCCAAATAATGATTTTCAGGAAAAGCTCCCTTTCCCTTGAACGTTGTAACTACTGGACACATTAATATCTCTGCTAATGCTTGTAATTCATGAAATGCTCCAGATAATATTACACCACCTCCTGCCATTATAATCGGTTTTTCTGCTTTCATTATCAACTCGATGGCTTTCTCAATCTGAGAGATATTTGGATCAAATGCAGGTTTATATCCTCGTACTTTAATAAGTTCTGGAAATTCTATATCTGCCTTTTCTTGTTGCACATCTTTTGGAATATCTACTAAAACAGGACCAGGTCTACCGCTCTCAGCGATATAAAAGGCTTTTTTTATCATCTCTGGAATTTCAATTGCTTTTCTAGGTTGAAATGCATATTTTGTACAAGGATTAGAAATACCAATTATATCAGTCTCCTGAAAAGCATCCTTTCCAATCATTGCTAACGGAACTTGTCCTGTTATTGCTATTATAGGTATTGAATCAGCATGAGCTGTAGCTATACCAGTAATTAAATTAGTTGCCCCTGGGCCAGACGTAGCTAGACATATACCTGCTTTCCTTTTTATTCGTGCGTAACCGTCTGCCATATGACCAGCTGCCTGTTCATGTCTAACTAGAATATGTCTAAAATTTGCATCTACCAATTCATCATAAATAGGCAAATTAGCGCCTCCAGGTAAGCCGAAAACAATTTCTACATTTTCTTTTTCTAAAGAAGCAATCAATGCCTTTGCTCCTATCATTTCAACCATAATTTCTTCCTCATTTTCTTATAATTTAAGTTGGATAAAACTTGATCTAAAATATTATTAAAATATTTAGATGTTGTTTTTTTAACAATATAATCTCAGGAACCAACTATATTAGTTAAAAAGAATTTCATTTATATAACTATTCCTAAATGTATAAAGAAAACCTCTATTATATACTAATTTGGAATTTAACGGTAAATTTTTCAAAGTTACAATGACAAAATGATATTGTTGATTTGGAAGAACAATATTTTTCATTCATTGGACTATTCAAATTATTATCCATTTGTTGTAGAAAATATTTTTACAGAACCACTTATTTCATATGAGTCAGAACTTAATATTCTAAATCATATACTCGATATTAACTTCAAATTTTCCAATCCTTGTCTTGATATGATTGAAATGTAATTGTATTTGTTAATATATTTTATATTTTACAGATACTATTCATTACAATTACTGTCCAAGTGAAATAATCATATTTTTTTTGAGAATGATTTTTTTAAATTATTATAACAGTTTAATTAATAAAGTCTATTACTTAACTATTCTGTTCAGTTCTCGGGTTTTTCTAGGAATAACTTATTTATTTTTAATGATTTCTTAACTCGTGTTGAATCATCACATAAGAAATATCTCGCTTTAATTCAAATTTTTCATTGAAAACAAATCATGATTTTGACGACTTGATATATTGAAATTTAATTTTAACTCAATTTTAATAGAATCTAATAATAGGTCTAAAATGTGTGATTATTTCCTATTAAAAAAATATAAATAACTTTCATAAAATTGAAAAAATTCTTTATAAGTTTTTTCTATCTCAGAATTGTTGTGCTTTTGTATGCGTTCTTTTTCTCATTTTCAAATAAGTCATTTGCTTCTTTTACAGAAAAATTTTCATGAACGATAGATTTAACTGCTTTTATCATGGCTATCGGGTATTCTGATTGCCAAATATTTCTCCCCATGTCTACACCAGCTGCTCCATCCCTTATAGCATTAAAAGTTAATTCTAATACATCCTCCACTTTAACTAGTTTTTTTCCTCCGGCAATGATTACAGGAACAGGGCATCCCTCAACTACTTTTTCAAAATTTTCGCAATAATATGTCTTAATAATATGGGCACCTAATTCAGCAGCGATTCTAGATGCTAAACCTAGATATCGTGCATCCCTTGTCATCTCCTTTCCAACTGCAGTTACAGCAAGAACAGGAATACCATATTTCTCACCCAGATCAACTAAGGTTGCAAGATTGGCTAATGTTTGATGCTCGTATTGGGATCCAACAAAGATTGATAACGCCAGACAAGATACATTTAACTTTATTGCATCTTCTATTGATGTTGTAATTGTCTCTTTGGACAAATCTTCTCCAACTATGCTTGTTGCTCCTGAAACTCGTAAAACAATAGGAACACTCATACTAGGATTAACTGAAGTTCGTAATACTCCACGCGTTAACATAAGTGAGTCGGCAAAAGGAAGTAATGGCTTTATTGTTCTTTCAGGAATTTCTAATTTTTCAGTTGGTCCCAAAAAATAACCATGATCAACAGCGAGCATAACACATCTTCCATCATCTGGTTTGATAATTTTTGAGAATCTATTTTTCATTCCCCAATCCATGTTTTATTTTACCAAAAAATGATTAATTCCTTAATCTATATATTTTTTTAGGATTGATCTGAATTTGTTATAATAACTTTCATGCAGTCTTTAGCGGCATGAGCACATAAAAAGGCCTTAGATGAAGATTCTAATTTGAATTTGTGAGTAATAAGATAATCTAAATTAACTCTATTTTCAGAAAGTAATTTTAATGCACTATTTGTTTCTGTTTCTGAAGCTGCATAACTAGGAATAAGAGAATATTCGTTAGAATACAGTTTACTAACATTTAAAGGAAATTGAGAATCTTTAGGTGGAACCCCAAATAAGACAATTTGTCCTCCCTTTCTAGTAACCTCGAATGAATTGGATAAAGCTTCTAGACTGCTTGTTGCAACAATTGCAATATCCACTCCTCTATTTTTTGTATTTTCCATTATAATTTGGGATAAATTTTGACTATTTGCATTTATAATTATGATATCTGGATTAAAGTTCTTGCAAAATTTTAATCTAAATTCATTTAAATCTACAATGAAAATTTTTCCCGCTCCAAAGATCCTTAGTAAATGTATTAGCATAATACCTGTTGGCCCAGCACCAAAAATAACAAAATCATCTCCTTTTTGGAATCCAATTTTATTAATTGCTCTTATACAACACGCTAATGGTTCAATTAACGATGCTTGCTCAAAACTCACATTCTTCGGTAATTTTAATACACCACCATGTGAGACATTCCAAGAAGGAACAACAAATCTGTCTGCTAGACCACAAGGGTCGATGTTACTATTTTGATAGTATTCACACATCGTATTATTTCCATGTAAGCAGTCATGACAAGAATTGCAACTTACATGATGATGTACGAAAACACGGTCCCCGATAGTGAAATTTTCAACATTTTTGCCAACTGCTATTATCTCTCCTGCAGGTTCATGACCAAGCCTTCCAGATGTCATCCCATAATTACCATAGACTTTTTCCAAGTCAGATCCGCAAATACCACATGCCATCATCTTTATCAATATATCACCTTCAGAACCAAGCTTTAGTCGATCGTCCAAACCCTCTATTACTTCAACTACACCATTAGATACGATTTTTGTTGATTTCACAGAATTATATCAGAACCGGGTAATAATATACATTGACTGCTAAACAACCAAAAAGAATTTTATTTTTTGGTATATTTATTGGGTTTTCTCTTGAATATTCCTTTACATCCTTCGCAACAGAAATAAAAAATCTTATCATCGTGTTTTAAGATGACTGCTAAATCTTCAT
Source organism: Nitrososphaeraceae archaeon (assembly GCA_035253345.1). Classification (GTDB taxonomy): domain Archaea; phylum Thermoproteota; class Nitrososphaeria; order Nitrososphaerales; family Nitrososphaeraceae; genus TH1177. The sequence goes on along the minus strand of DATFCH010000254.1, from coordinate 6,862 downwards.
CCATTTCTATTCCACACACAGGATCAATAGGCATATCTGAAAGAGTATTTTAAATAATAATTTATTTGTTTATGTCTATAGATAAAAAATAATAATATTTACGCCAAGATGAAAAGTTTGAATCTTTAATTGAAATTATAGGTAACAAAATAATCTTATGGCATAACTTGGTCTTTAGTTTAAATGTCGTTAATCTTTAATTTGAAATATAATATCACCAATATTCCATTCTATAAAATACACTGTAACAAGTATTTTTTTTTAAATTAAGTAATACAAATATTGAAAAGATTTTAAAAATTACGATTTGATACATATTAATAAGAGAGTATTAATTCTATCATATAGGATCTATACTTTACTATAATTAGGAACTATATTATAAGAATTTAAATCAGGGAAAAAAAATATTAAATTTATCAAAATTGTTAATAATGTTTTACAATAAATATATTATCTCACTTAGAAATAGTTAGATGTAATGTCTTATCCTTGTTTAGAGATTGTTTGTGGAAATTGTGGAACTATTGTTAATAGAATGATAAACCTTAAATCTATTAAAGATAGTATACGTCCCTCCAGTGGAAGGTGTAATAAATGTGGAATTTCTCTTAATCCGACAGATTTTTCACTAAATACAGTAAAACAATGAAGTTTATTTTCAACTTAAAGCCCAACAATTTTATTTTATTCCACATGAATAATTTTATTATATATTTCTGATCAATTTATAACTTAAAAAGTATCTCCAAACTATAACTTAAAATTATTCCAAAACCAATAATCCTTGAAAATTTTATGGTATTAGACACTGCTTTTATTACATTCTCTATATTCTCATAATCTTTAAATAGTAATTTAATTGACTTTATAGCAAAAGGTAGCGATATAAAAGTAATAATTGAATAGAATGGTAAGTATCCTAATATTATACCTATGCCTAACAAAAAGTATATGGAACCAATTAATAGTGGATATATCCTAATACCTCGATCTTTTCCAACTATTATAATTAGTGTTCTTCTGCCTTTCGATTTGTCTGCTGTATAGTCCGGGATAGATGCAATAAATAATACGATTGAAGATAGCAAGCCAATAATTATCCCAAGAAATACTACTGAATTATCAATAATTCCAGATTGTACATAAGATGAACCAATAACAATCATTGCTCCTTTTACCGCTACTAATGTTTCTCCTAAACCAATATTTACGACAGTTGTCGAATAAAAATAAATTGAAATAACCGCAATGGATAAAATAAATGCTATCAAAACACCGCTCTCTAGCACAAAGTAAATTCCAATAAAAAGACCTATTAACAAACAAAGTATCCCAGCTTTGTAGACTGAACGAGGGTTTAATTTGTTATCTGGTAATACACCTGTTCCACCACTAAAGGGAGTTCTTTTAGTAATTGTATCAATACCTCGCTTGTAATCCCAATAATCATTTAAAATATCCACACTAGCGTGTAAAAAAATAACTCCTATATAGGTTAAGAAACCATCGAAGAGATTAAAAGAATTATACGTAAAGTATGAATATAATATACCATTGGTTATACCTATAACTGATGCTAACATAAATTTTATTCTTATAATTTTTAGCCAAGCTGAAATTAACAATTACAGGAGTAGGATCCGTTTATCTATTATTTGTTATTTTTTTAATAATTTTTATATTTATTTTGTCAATATCAATCTGGTACCGATCAAGTTATTGTATTGTTAGTTAAAATATTACTTCAATATCTTATATAGTTTTTATTCAATTTTATCATTTATATAATTAGTGATAATATATAAATTATCTTTGATCGATCTCACTCATGAATTATGTTTACACTCTTTACAATTGCTAAAGCAAATACTATTTTACCAAAAGTAAAAAAAAAATTTGAAGAAATATTATGTTGTAAGAATAATGTAATGGATATTCAAGAAGAACTCCAAAATCTTTCTGATTCCAACTGTTCTTTTGAGAAATTTATAAAGAAAAAACAAGAATTGAATCATATTGTTACTGATCTCTACAAATTGATTCAAGAATTAGAAGATATGGGTGTGATGGTAAAAAGTGTAGATGAAGGATTATTAGATTTTCCATCTATAAGATATGACAAAGAAATTTGGTTATGCTGGAAATTTGGTGAGAATAAAGTAAAATTTTGGCATGGGAAAGAAGAAGGGTTCATGGGTAGAAAGCCAATCCCGTTGGAGGGGTTTGAATATTTAGATGACTTTGCTGATCTACGATAAAATTAGTTATTAAAAAGCTATTCTTTTGATCAAAATAGGATCTTGGTAAGATTGTTTGACCAAAATTTAATAATTTCAATTATAAATTGTAATTAATACATAATTTATTGTAGACGGTTTTATTTTTTATAAAGTTATAGAAACGCAACAAAAAAATTCTATATGGTAATATAGGATAGCTAATAATATCCTGTATGAAAATCATTCAAAATGAAAAGAATTTATACGAAACTCATGGTTCCTGTAGATCTTTTGATATTTCTTTATCAGCATTAAAAACGGCAGTTAAAGCCATTGATCCATCTATACTAATAAAAAAATCAATTCAAATAAATGATGATAATATACTCATCATAAATGATGTAAAAGGAACTAAATATTTTTTTAATTTGAACAACTACGAAACATTTCATATATTTGGAGCAGGTAAGGCAACAGCTAAAATGACTAAAACCTTAATGGAAATCCTGAATCTAAAGTTTTCGTCAGGAGCAATAACCATTCCCTATCATGAAAAAGTATTGCCATACAATTTATTAATTACAGAAGCAGGACATCCAATACCAGATAATAATAGTATCAATGGAACTAAAAAAATTATAAAACTTTTGAAGAAGATCAACACTAAATCTCTGGTCTTTATCCTTATATCAGGAGGAGCCTCATCACTGATGTGTCTACCTGCAGATAAGTTGTCTTTGACTTCTAAACAAGAAATTACAAAACTATTGCTAAAATCAGGTGCCTCTATCCATGAAATCAATACGGTAAGAAAACATCTTTCAAAAATTAAAGGAGGTAAACTACCAGGATATTTAACTAGCAAAGGACATATAATAACTCTTATTTTATCGGATGTAGTCGGAGATGATATGGATATAATAGGCTCGGGCCCTACTGTTAGAGATTCCACTACATTCGCAAATGCTATTGATATTCTTAAAAAATATAATTTATGGAATTTAATTGATAAAAATAATTTTCACAATCTTTTAGATATCAAGGAAGTCTTACAGGATGGTCTACGTGATTCTCCACAAATAAAATCTAATATAATTAAAAACAGTTGCAATAACATAACCAATATCATAATTGGAAATAATGAGATTGCCTGCAAAAGTGCTATGATGGAACTAATTAAAAATGGGATTAACACAAAATATTTGGGATCTAATATTAATTTAGAAGCTAAAGATTTTGGAAGACAATTAGTACAATTACTTGTTCCGTTTCACTCAGAATTCTTACGTAAAACTAGACCCTCTAATGAATCTTTTGCATACGTGTTAGGAGGTGAAACTGTGGTTAATCTTTCTCTAAATGATAATACAAGTAAATCGAAAATAGGAATAGGAGGTAGAAATCAAGAAACCATAGTTTCATCCATCAATTACTTAAAGAATCTTAATGGTTTAAATGATTTTACTATTATTAGTTTCGCTACAGACGGAATAGATGGCAATTCTGAATTCGCTGGAGGATTAGTAACTCCTGTAACAATAAATACTATTAAAGAAAAAAAAATAGATATAGAAAAATACTTAATTTCGCATGATACTACTAATTTACTAAAAAAAATTAAATCGCATATATTAACGGGAAGAACTGGAACAAATGTAAATGATATTGCTATTATCTGTTATATTAAAGAATCATAATTGATTTCGATTTAATAGAATCCGACTCTTGTTAAACAATATTTCTCTTAGGATGAATTATTTTGTAATTTTGCAATAAATCGGATAATATTAGAAAAAGTATTCATATTTCGAAGTCATAATTCAAAGTCATAATTCATCCAATTGTTTCTTTAACTATTTCTCTCTGATTGATATTTCTCCAAAATAAATTTTTTCTCTATTTTTGTCTTCTTTTTTTATCAAAAGACTACAATCATTATCAATATCATATGCAAAAGCGGAATATTTTTTATTTTCGTGACTATATACATATATACTTTTTCCAATAGTATTACTAAGTTGTTTATAAATTTGGATTAATTTAGTATTCTCTATATTATTTTGAGCTAGAATTAAATAATATTCGATTCTTTCTAATAGTTTTTTTAAAAGTATCAACCTGTCTCCGGATCTTACACTAGTTTCGTTATGAATAGATGTTATTTTTTGTGCAAGTCCAACGGTGTGTTTTAAATACGAATTAATTAGTTTGACTTCTACATTAAGGTTAATTCCTATACCTATCACAATATAATTTATAATATCATTCTTAATACTAGAATCTATTAAAATTCCTGCAATTTTTTTATTATCTATAACAATATCATTCGGCCATTTGATACGGGTTTCTAAATTAAACAATTCGTTTATGACTTCACAGACAGAGATTGTTGGTAATAAAGATAACAAATTAATTCTCTTGACTGGGATTATTGGTTTAATAATTAATGATATCCAAATCCCTCCTTTGAGAGATACCCATTCCTTATTTCCTCTTCCTCTTCCACCATTTTGCTCATCGGAGATAATTACTGTTCCATTTTCATTTGGTGTACCAGCTTCAGCAAGGGAAATCGCTAGATCTTGAGTAGATGATATCATTTTATAATGAATTATTCTTTTTCCAATAAAATGAGTATTTAGGTTTAAATTGATTGTTTTATAATATTTATTCACTATTAGTATTCTATATCTGACAATTTATATAGTAAATGATTTCTCGATAAAATAGTTTGACAATATTATTCCAATTTCATAAATAGAATTTTTTTAATCTCTTTATTAATATTCACGTGTTTGAATTAAAATCTACATTATTTCAGTATCTTTCTGACATATCAATAAACAGTAAGAAAAAATTCTTTGAAATTTAAGGAGGATTAACTAAGATATTAGTGTTTACATTACAGTCGATAAAATGACTTTTTGAAGGATATATAACCACAATAATTATACTAAATACAACAAAATAAAGAATATATTAGCACAAAAGGACCAAAATATTGGAATAATTAAAATGACTTAAACTCTAGAAGATTTACTATATAGATATTTGAATGAATGATAATAAATATTATTATCAAACTTAGTTTATTTCATTATCCCTATTTTTATCATTCTAAAGAAATTTGTAGTTACTTGTTTTCATGACATTTTGAAAAATGAATGGTAAATGATATAAAGCCCAACACTCTTATTAGAATCAAACATCTATAAAATATGAAAAAAGCAATTGAAACAATGCGAAGATCAAACACTGCTAAGAATGGCGACGAACGGATCATAACTGATAATTATAATAACAAACATTTAGAATTTTTTATGAATGGAAGCTGGAGACATAGTAACAAATGTAAAATTAATGTAAATAACCAATGCATTAAAAATTAAAAAAATTGAATGTTGATGCGTTAATTTTTTTTCTTTAAATAATTAATAAATAATTAATATTGTTATTAAATTAAAAATTCTCAATTATATAAATATTAAATAGTTTTGTATTTATCAAATATAAAATCCTAAATCTAGAGTAAATACGTAGTTATGATATAGAAAACTATGATAAAAAAATATGCTTAATTGATAAATTATTTAAATCAAGATTGTAACAAATCGCTTTGTAATTTGTTGTAATTTATTATATTTCAAATTTATATACCTAAAATTGTGTATTTTCAAATCAATTCATTCATATTATCTCATAATTGATTAACTCTATGAGTGATACTAGTAATGAACAGTATAGAAACAATAATACACAAAGTAATTTTACCAATAAACCGGTCCAGTTAGGTAAGGAATATACAGTACAAATTACAGAAACAAGTTATAAAGGTGATGGAGTTGCACGAGTCCAAGGATTTGTTATTTTTGTCAAAGATGGAAAGGTTGGAAATGATGTAAAAATTAAGATCACAAGCATAGGTAATCGATTTGCAAAAGCAGATCTTATTTAGGTCTTAAAATTTGATTTTTCTATCGTACTTTATTATTGTTGATAGAGACCTAATTCTAATAAGTAAATGCAGTCATACTAAATAATTAATTTGCAAACAATTTAGGTTTACACATTTTATTTAAAAAACATGGAATTTATTACTTGATTTTCAGATCCAAAATTTACCTGTAATTCGCGTTACTTAACTAATTCGTTTAATTATCTTCCTATCTTAAAATTATTCTTTCGATTGGAAGATATTTTAACCTACATTTGAGCGATGTGATTCCCTCAAGTTAGGTATAATTTTTTTTATCTAAATATTAATAATCCTAATTGAGCGTGAATTATTCTATTTAGTTTCTTTAGAATTTTCTAATATTTCGTTTTCTGTCATGTTATTATAATCTCTATTTGTAATAAGGGGTATTTTCCATTTATGACATAAATATCGATTTTTATTTGGCGATTGTGATTTTAATTTGTCGATAAATTTATCACAAGCTAATTCATCCTCAAAGACTATATTTTTTAATTGACTAACCATTCCCTCTATTTGAATAGTCACTAAATAAACTTGTTTCATTTTTATAAACTCGAAAAAAGTTAAAAGAATTAATGTATGTTTGATAGTATTTTTTGGAGTAGTATGTTTCGGTTTCTAAAATGGTATCTTAAATTTTTAGTGTTTTCTTTAGTTCTAT
>DATFCH010000253.1:0-12101 GCA_035253345.1 Nitrososphaeraceae archaeon | reverse complement strand
ATATTTATAGAAATATTTGTCTATTATTTTATAAAAATATATTTATTCCAATAAGCAATATATATAATAGGATTATGGAATACTCCACTATTATTGCATTTTCGTCTTTTATGATATTCTTTTTATATAAAATTATACACTTCATACTTGTCATGTTAAAAGCAATGAAACCAGAAAAAAACAGAATCTACTTTAATAAAAAAAAATTCTAATAAATATGAGTCAAAATGAGTTTTGCCAATAGAACTATTAAACCCAAGCTTTGTACATATGGATGTAATGTAGAAATATATTGCAATACTGGAAAAAGCGACTATTGGGAACTCAATACAAATAAGAAACATGTATGTCCAAGCAGAGGTAAAAAACATCCTTTAAAACCAATGTTTTAATCTATATCCTCACCTAATTCAACAAAATCAATTAGTTACTACGAGAGTAATATAGGAAATCAATTAATTATTTACAACAATCTAAAACATCCTTTTCTTTTGAGTTACTTACTGGATTGACGATTGTAGAAATACAGAAAAAATATGAAATTTTAACAGGTATTATTATTGCAACTAATGGGAAGATCCAAGGATCACAGCTGGATAGGGATCCTACAACTGGAAAGCCAGGAATGCTGGTATATTATGAGGTACCTCAAGGACAAATAATTGAAGTCAAAAGAAAATTTTACAATTCTATTAAAAATATGGTCTTAATGTAAATGAAACTAACCTCAATTTACTTGTTCAACTATTAATATTACAAAGAAATTTTCTTATAATAATGAGGAAATAATCCTAAAAGGGGTCTGTTAAATTTAGGCGTAAAAGCTATAGCAGTATGTTATCATTATATTTAAACACTAGATTGAGAAAAATAGAAATTTAAAAAGAAAAAACCATTAAGATTATATAAAAACTATATTTAAAAATCCTTCCCGTTTTCTTTGTTTTTATATCTAAATTTAAAATAAAATCGCTCTTATTTCTGAATGTTTCAGCTACTGATAACAAAGGATTTCATTGAATCTTTCCTCCCCTCTCTTGTCTTTGTTCTTTTATTGTTATCAATAAACTGATATGTTTTGGAATATACCTGTAAATTGTACTTGTTGTTTATTTCCATGAACTTCCTTATCCATAATGAGTACAGATTGCTTCTTTGTATTCAGTTATTGGCATGTACAATACCATTTGCGTATTCTCTCTTTGTGTGCGTTATACATTTATGCATGAAATCAAGTTCTTCAACTGATCGTACGGTCTATATATTCATCTGTAAGTATGGGGAAACCATACTCCCTCGCTTTTTTACAGACAATACCAAGAAGTTAATCTCTTACAGGAACATCAAAATTTGTCATTCCATTTCCTCCCTGGTGAACACACATAATCATGGGATGATCCTTGTCATATGTACCTCATCTACCTCTCCATGGTTTTAACCCTCATTTTTAGGATTTCTTCCTAATTTTATTATCTAATAATAATTTGATCTACCTTTTAGTCCTGCTTTGGTTAGAATTCACCACTTTCGGCAGCAGCAGGACCATCAAGTTTAGTGGTAAAGAGGATAATGATGACAATGATAACTTTTCCATAATTGTTCTGATAAAATCTATAATATTTTGGGGATGGTACCACTACCACAACAAATGATACCTCTCTCGTACGATGGAACATCCAGGCCAAAGTATAAAGTACAAGTACATTGCCAGTAGAAACTATATCTTCAAAAGCGTATGTGAGTAGTGAAATACGGTTCATGCTTTGTCATTGAATCCTCTTTCACATTGACTGTTTGCCAAAGTACTTTTGATATGATCGATAGGACCATCCTCTTCTTTATCTTATCGGACTGGCAACGTGATGTGTAGATATATTACACAGTCATTCCATCTCTCATCTTTCTAAGTAAACCGGTACACACACCAACTTTCTTCAGGGAGAAATATAGTTAATGTAAACACATCAATAATTTGTTGTGTTATCCAGTTTTAAGCTTGGCTGAGCTAAAACATTTCTCAATAAGAGCGATTAATTTAATATGATTATCTTTTTACCTGGAATCATTTAATATACAAGAGTCTTGCTCAACCTTCCCTATTCTTGTGTTGTTCTGCTTCTAGATATTGTACATAAGATGATGATGATAGCTCTAATGTGGATGTAAAAAGGGAAGAATAATGAAATGAAAGATATACTTATTTATTGTTATTAACTTTTCTTTTGTCTCCATAATTGATTATTCATTGTGATTTCAGATTAATTTTTCATTGTAAATATTCATCTTAAATATATATACAACAGTAAATAGCACATCTTTTCTGACTAACTACTACCATCCAACAACTGCGTCACTGTAATTATTATTAATGTCGAAATTCATAAAATTGCCAAGAGATACAACAAAATCAGGCTAGCTAACCAAAATCACTACCCTGTCTTTCTTGGTTGTTTAAATATTAGATGAAAAAATTTTTGCGGATAGTTCTAGGGATAATTTGCAATATGATTTACTTTTCAAGCTAATATAAATCCAGCTGAAAATAATGCAATATTGACGATTATACATCGACAAGCCAAGGAATTTTGCAAAAATACTGACGATCATACATCGACAAGCCAAGAAAGAATAATGCAAAAATACTGACGATTATACATCGACAAGCCAAGAATGTTTTTCATTTTTTCGTTGGGTGATTTGAATCCAAATTAAACCTCTGTAACTAGGTTGAAATGTAACAGAAGAAAAACATTCTAGCCTCTAAGTCTATTCTTTCTTTCCTCTATGATAATAGAAAATAGAAGAAAATACCACAATAATAGTTTATTTCATTCGTCCCTATATTGAATGTTTTAGCTATTAGTCGCAAAGGATCTAGGGTGAATCTTTTTTCCTCTCTCTGTGGTTGTTGTAACCATATCTTCAATTTGTGTTACGAAAACCTAAGTATAGATGAAACAATTGTAAATAAGCGCTAATAAAATTTTTCAGTTCGATTTTTATAAAATTTAAGTAAAATTTTTCAAAATAGATTATTTTAGTCATTTTTAAAAAAATAATTGCGTATTTATTAGCATTTGAAATTTCAAACAACTATAGAGGCTTTGTTAGGCAGCTGTGAATGTCCTATTTTAATATGTTGATCTTCAGAACAGAACATCCACCTATACTATTGTAGTATTGTGTTATTTGTATGTAATTTCTGAGCTTGAGTATGCGATACTTCCAATGTATTATCCTTAGACAAATGAGTTGGAGTTTCTTGGATGTCTGGAAGTGGACTCAAATATCTAATGTCTATCAAATCTATAAAAGGAAAAAAATTTCTTTTTATAATATATGAACTGTTATTCAAAATAGTAGCCACTACTTTTGATTATGGATTGTAACTGAACTAATTCGTAGAACTATACCTGGAATGCATATTTCAGAAGAGAGAAACATGGTTGTAGCAATGTTTCATTATATCTCTTGTATCAAAATACGGTAACCATATTATATACACTGATGGTAGAATATGGTACCCTATACAAATATGCATTTTTTTGCATCTAAAATATAGATGGCATTCTCCTACCATGAGAGAAAAATATTATAGAGTGAGGAATGCAATATTTAATGACAGAATAGTTAGTGACAGAATAGATCTTTTGATGATTACCATTATCATGTATTACTAAGTGGAGAAATAATTTTAATCTGTCACATGTATAAAATTCGCTAAAGTTGTACATATATCTGTATAAAATAACAATTAGAAATAAAATATCATTTGTAAAAAGAGGTGAATTATTTTAAATTAGGTCCTAAAAGTATATTAAAATTAAATTGTCTAAGAAAATTATAAATCATGTTTTTTACTTTAAAATCGGATCTTTTCAGATCAGAGTAGCATAATATCAATGAATGGAATTGATAATTATTTCTCGAGAAATAATGGAAAGGCAACATGTAACTCTCTGACAGAACATCCCCCCTAGATCAAAAGCTAAAAGTTGTAGCATAATTTAAAATGAGTAATAAGATATTAAAATTAAAACCATAAAATATCTTTTTTATCATCGTTTACTAAATAAGTATAATTCAAACATTTGGATCTTCCCGAATGATTATTTCAAGATGCAGTTAAAGGATAAATACTGCTGCACTTAAAACTGTGGTCCACAATCCATCTTTGTGTCCTTCTGCTGATTGAGTAAAATTTTGAGTTTTGTAAATTTTACCAGATAGCTTCCATTCTTCTTTCTTTTCATTCCATGCCAATGATTCATCATTAGGCAGTCCAATTATGGTGGCTAGCATTTCCATAGCCATATCCTCTGCGTAATCACCTGCTTTTTGTGCTGTTTCTCCAGTGGAATGATGTTCTGAAAGATAACCATATTGATCATTATCAGCGGGATATGCTAAACCTATTGAAGATGCAATCAGTCGATTTGGTTCATTAGTTGAAGATCTAGCCATTACTGCAAAAGTAATCTGGCCTGGTAAAAGATACTTCCGACCCTCCTGAATACTAATTATTTTGCATTGTGGAGGTTTAATACTTGAAACGGTTACCAAGTTCAAATCTGAAATTTTAGCATCTCTTAATGAAAGCTCAAAACTTGTTAAATAGTCTTTATGTACCCCTTTTCCCTTTGTAAAGAAAATTGCCTTGGGAACATAAATCGAAGGTTGAGAAAATATATTTGAATCAAGGATTTTTTTCAATAGCACAATATTATAAAAAAAAGAATATTAAGACTTTACTATTTAAAACTTTTAATATTTTCTTTTTAATCTGATAAATCTTCTTGATATTTTTTATTGATAAACTTAAATGGATTTCGAGAGATCGGTATTTTGCTTCAAGACATTTTAATCGTCAGTAGTCTCAAAAGGTTTTTCAAAATATCGGAAAAATTTGTATTCCAATATGTTCTATATATATTATTACATAATAAACTAATAAATAGATATCAATATTTTCCTTCAATTATGATACGATGTATAAACTATCTCGTTATAGTACACCTTTTAATTATCTTAAATTGATAATAAAGCAAATACATCTTTAATAAATTTATTGTAAATTTATAGATTAAATTAGATACTAATCGAGTTAAGTCTCTATTTAAATCATCCAAGAGTATGGCGTTAGAGATTAATTTAATTTCTAACACCAGCTAAGAAGAACTACTAAAGAGTAACTCGTAGATATATTAAGTAAAATATGGTAACATAAAAAATCTGTGTATAATAAATTATTAGATAACCGAAATAATGAAATAACTATGTAAAATATTTAAAATTTATAGATCCATATTAGATCTATATGAATATATCAAGATATACAACTACTATTTTCTAGATATTTTACTATTTGAAGAATGCATTTATAAATTCACAAAACCTATTATAAATGGAGAAGATTTCAAGTTGATAAATCTACGGCCGAAAATTAAAGACAGTAAAAAAAAGTAAAGTAGAATTATTTGATATATCAATATCTAAGAATAGACCTTATTTGTATAATTTAATTATACATCGAATTATAGATATTAGGATAATTAATGCTGATTTAAAATTCTCGTCTGAATTAATAATTTTTCTGCTTTACCTCTTGTAGTGTTTAATTATATTTCTATACTGTATACATCTGGTAAAAAATTTTTTTTAAAGTATGTTAAATAATTTCGAACATCTACATTCTCGAATAATCTATTTTGACAAACCTTGTCTGTTTGAAAATATTCAGCTAAGGAATTAAATATTCCAGCAAATTCTTTGATATCTAATACCATTGCTAATGCTTGATTTGTATAGTCATTGTGTAAGTGTATTTCAAACTTGTTATCTGTTCTCTTAAAAAGTAGTAAACTCATACCACATTGTTTATCCATGAACTCAAAAATAGTGTTAGGATTTGGGAATAATTTCAACTTCTCTAAACCTCCTTTTAGATTTTCTTTTTCGACATTAGAATAATCTTGTTTTTTATGGATCATCGCCTATTTCGATTTTTATTAATTCTTCGTGTTTAATCATGTATACTATTTTATTATATTAAACCAGATATTCAAGAGTTGTATAACTGATCTCTATTCATCTAATTCATCTATTTAGCTAAAAAATATTTATTAAATAATTTTTTCATTATTTATTTAGAGGGACTATGGTGATATGAAAAGGCATGATAACTCGTTTAATCAAATAAAAGACCATTTCTCTTACAAGCCAGAAATAAAATAATAAAAATATGGTAACCAACCAAAAATTATTAGTCAATAAGGCTTTATTATAATTTATATTTTCACCAAAGTGCAGATACATCAAATTCAGTATGATATTTATTTTTCTCTTTATGAATACCTAGTTCATCAGAAATTGATTTATGTTATGTATAAGATATACCATCTAAAAATATGGTTAATGAATTAGATACTATTATTCCAAAATCACATTTTTTACAATATATTTTTGCTATTATCTTTTTCATCTTATTAATTTTTCCAGTCTTCTATATCAAATCTTTTTTTCTTATATTCTCTATAGATCACAAAACTTATTGGTCTTGATATTTTTTCATTCTCTATAAACATAAATATCACGACTTAGACTAAAATTAATTACTCATAAGTGACTATTTTTTTATTTTCTCTTCTATTTATTGTATCCTTATTTATGATACTCGTCATAAAATTTTTCTGGCATCTTAAATCGCAAAAATTAAGGACTGTATCTTTTCAAGAATCCTTTTATGGAAACAGAAGATTAATTGAATTCTATTGACCATAATGATGACTATAAAAGTTTATTTATCGAAGGGAATTTTATCTTCTAACTGTAAACAGTTTGCCATTATTCTAGCAATGTCAGTATTATCAATTGTTCCTTTAACCTCTTCATTTGAATTACATCCGAAGGCTCTAGTTATGGTACCTCCTCCTACATCAGGAGCTCCATGAGGAAACCATAAGATGTTAAAGAATAAGTCATTTCCATACTTGTCTGGTTTTGCTAAGAAAGGTTTTTCACAGAAGATTGTTATTCCATTGTTTTGATATTTTATTATGCTATAATCAGTTATTCCATCTATGAGTATATTTTGTTCTGATTGTTGAACTAAAGGATCGGGTGAATAGGATAATGTTTCATCAATACATCCATTTCTATCAAGTATTGGATATTCTTTATTATGTACTTGTTGAGTGCTATAAATTCTAAAACCTCCTGCGTCAGAATCAGCAGCAGTTAAGACAAGTGTATTATCTGGGTTTTGTTGAGCGAAATCAATTGCAATTCTAATAGCTTTGTCTGCTCTCTTTCCTGCTTCAATAACTCCCTCAGCATTCATATTATCATTACCAAAATTATCCGTACCTTCTTCCTCCGCCACTAAAAGAAATCCTCTCTTTGAGTGAGAAATTAGGAAATTAATACCAAAATCCATCATTTCATCGAAGGTTGGAGCGTATGGTTCATAAAGTCTACAAACCTTATCGCAATTTCCTATCGAATATATTCCTAAATTTATACCTCGTTTAAATAATTCATTTTCAGAGACGTCATTATAGGTATCTTCATAAGCAAAAATTCCCAATACTTTAGATACATTTGAGATATCCAGGGTTTGTAACTGTGTTTTATTATAAACGACAGTGTATCCCAAATTCTTTGCAATCTCTATCATATTATTTTCACATACGCCATTATCAGACATCAAATTTTTCGAAGGATTGGGATGATAGCTTTTATCCTTAGAGGTTAGATATATTTTTCTCCCCCTCCAAGTATTAGAGTTACCTTTGATTCTTCTATTATCTGTTGTATAATGCCACAATGATCTGATCGTTCACTAACGTGGGAAACAAAAACTCCTGTTCCTGGTTCAGTAATAGTCCCAGAATTGATTATTCCTATATTAAAATGATTATCTCGTGCTTCTTCCATGATTGTTCTCTTTATTGAATCATCCCTGCAGTTACCGTCACAACCGTAGGAATCTGCCAGAACCTTAACTCCACTACCGTGGACAGTAGCGCCTCCGTGAGACGTGCTAGTAAGAGAATCCTTCAGATGGCCTTTATAAGTTGCGACATTTGGTAAAGCATCCCAATTAATTTTACCATCGGGTCCTACCTCAAGCAGACGAATTGCATCATAATGCGATTGTGTCGTTCCGTCAGGATGTATAAAAATAATGTTTCTTTTGTCAGAATTATTTATTAAAGTAAATTCCTTGTTAATAATTTGTGTTGAATTGTTCTTAATTGTATCGCTTGTATTCAAAGGCGATCCGTGGTTTTCTTTTATAGTTATATTTGGGTTGGTTGTATAATCATTCTTGTTATCGATAGATATTCCGGTTGAATTCAGACTTTCTACTAAAATATTACTACTACCGACTGAGGAATATAATGCAAAAAATGTTGTTATAATAATAGTCGATAGAGTGATTAATTTTGTAATTGATTTAATATAAAATATCAAATTCTACTAAACTCACTTAAACTATGCCTATTAGTCATTATCTATGAATATCATATAGTAGTATACTAATAATGTTATTTCTAGACGATAATGGTGGTAAAATAAGCAACTTGCTTTATTCTGTGAATATCAGAAATAGAATCTGTATGAATTCCATCATACACCTACAGATGCTTTCAGAAATTTTTTTTGAAATTCGTTTTTGAAAAAAATATTTACACACTTTTAATGTTCTATTATAATCTAGTTAAAATAAGACAAAATATGATTGTTATTATTAAAGATTTATTATCTTTAATATTTGTCAATTCTACAATTTTCTAATCGAAAAACTAATAGAGCAAATATTTTCTAACAAAAAATTCATTATTGTGAATATCAATTAAAAATCCTATAATATTATTTAAAAATAATCTATGAATTTTTTTTAACATCGATTTCATTTTAATTATAAATATGAAATCTTAAATGTTTCAATCTATAAATAAGAGAAATAATAAATTATAAAATTGAACGTAACGAAAAAAGAATGAACAACAATAGAAATTGTATACAATAACCGAGATTGATAAAAAGTCAATATCCTACTTTCAAATATTATCGGCTGTTTTACCTATGGATTTGTATTTGAATTCACAGAAGTCTTTTTGCCATCTAACAAATATAAGGCGACAATAGCGTAATAAATATCAGAAGAAGTATTTATTTTGTAGATAATTTAGATAAAGCTTAAACTACTAGCATCTAATTTCTTTATTTTATCAATCGCATATTAATCAAAATCTAAAAGTTAAGTTTTACTTATTCTATATACTTTGTATTCCCTACTATGTAGTATATGGTAAACAATTTGATATATTGGTAGTTGGTATAAAAATATAGTTATGGGTGTAACAACTTCGTTACATATTGTTTCTAGTGGTAAAACTTCCTTAAAAACTACCGTTCCTGTATTCATAGTAAAACAGTTTAATTTAAAGCAGGGCGATAAATTAGATTGGAGAATTGATATTCGAAATGAGGAAATGGTAATAATTGTTAAAAAAATTTATTAATGGATCGACGCATCACCTTAAGATTATTATTTTTAAAATTTAATTATAACCGAATCTAGGTAAATGGTATTGCTGATTATAATTTTCAACATATTTCAAATGTATAGTATAAGTTGAAAACCATAAGTTCAATAAACTGTAATATTTTCAAATTTTCCTGGATCATTCTACATATATATTTGACTAAAAATAATATAATATAATTTAATATAATTGCCATAACTAATTTTATTATGTTATTATTTTTTTAATCAAATGATTTCAACTTAATCTATATACAATATTTTTAATATATAGAATAAGAAGTAACAATTTATTAACAATAGTTTCATGAATGATATTAAGAGATTATGTTGAAAAATAAACCAAATTTAGCTTTAAAATATTGCGTGATGATTACAATAATTGTAGTTTCTTTTTTATTTATCAATCATGTTCCATTATTTGCTGAAGAGAAACTACAAAATCAACAAAATGCGACACTTGTTTCAACAATTTATAACTTTATAGCAGCAGGAGATTGGTACTTCAATAAAGAAACAGAAAAAACTATTCATAATATTCTTTCTATACATCCCGAATTAATAATTACTACAGGAGATCACGTAAAAGATGAAGATTCTGCAAAATGTTGGATGAAAATGTCACAGCCTCTTCATGATAAAATGAAAATTGCAATAGGTAATCATGATGTTGAATTTAAAAATATATATAAACAAATAGTTGATTATCATCATCTAAAAACCCCTATTATTCTCATAATTTCAAAAATATTCATTTTCTAAGTCTGTCTACTGAACATCCTTTTGAAAAAGGAAGCAAGCAGTATGAGTTTGTAAAAAATGATCTTAAAAATGCGTCAAATAATTCATCAATAGATTGGATAATTGTTCATAATCATAAACCTTATTATTCAACTAGAAATGATATGGATACTGCGGAGGAACTTAGAAATACTTATCATCCTCTATTTGAAACATATGGTGTAGATTTAGTTATTTCCAGCCATAATCAGTATTATGAAAGAATATATCCACTAATATATAATTCTAAAGATGATGGAAATCCAATTTATAGTAATTCAACTTCTAGATATTATCATAACCCGAATGGTATCATATTTCTAACTGTAGGTACTGCAGGTGACGAGTTACAGGATATCGAAAATAATGATGACTATTATGTAATCCAAAAAGAGCGCTATGGATTCCTTAATCTCGAACTAAAAGGAGATGGTCACTCTATAATGGGAGAATTTCATACTAATAAAGGAAAGATACTTGATAATTTTGAATTGACAAAATCTTAATTTATAATTTTCAAAGCCAGTAGTTTTTAATTTTTTCTATCAAAAATATTTATAGAAATCTGTAAATAACTGGAAAGCATAACTATATATAAGATGACTTAAATTATTTTGTATTTAACTAAAATAGATTTTTCTATATAGATGTCAATATTATAGATTAACCAAATTTAAGTTACAAAACGATGAAAAGAGATCCATTGGAAAAAATAGATAAAACATTTTTGAAAATTGCATTGGCGATATCAATAAAGAATTAGGAATGTTGAAGACATTAAAATGGTATAATAAAATTGTCAATTCAGGTATTCAAACTTTTTTATTTGAAAGGAAAAATACTGATCTTCGCATATTTAAAAAGATTATTTATTATGCGTTTTCAGGTTTTTCGATTCTTTTTATAGGTTATTTACTCCTAACTATATTAAATAATTATCCTCCAAGAGAATTAGGAGTTTCATTATAATGAATAATCGTACTATTAGAATTTAAAAATTCTATAGAAATGTATTGTTTTGTTTTATTAGAATTAAATTAACGTCTTAAGTAATCAAAATATTACAATGTAACTATACTATATATAATACTAACATCAATAGAATTTCTAACGATTAAGGCGTTGTAAATGTATAACCATATGCATTATCTATTGAGAATATAGAAGAGGAATATTTAGTGATCTACATATAATATAAACTAAAAATATTTAATCATAATATTTTTATGAATATTTATCAATGCCTCCAATTGAGTTATTATTTTTAAAAATCCAATTTTTCGGTTCAATATCTAAAATTAATTGGACAATAAAATATTTGGATACACGGAACTTGGAGAAAATCAAAACATGAGATGTCAAAATATAACCGATA
The DNA here is from genome assembly GCA_035253345.1 of Nitrososphaeraceae archaeon. Classification (GTDB taxonomy): domain Archaea; phylum Thermoproteota; class Nitrososphaeria; order Nitrososphaerales; family Nitrososphaeraceae; genus TH1177. Next base: position 393 of record DATFCH010000253.1, on the reverse strand, counting down.
ACAATAGAAGATGTAAGAGAACCGCAAGTAAAGTAGCAATAGTAAAACAAACGATGGATGAAAAAGAATTCAAATTGAGGATATGTGATGATTGTTTCAATGACAAAATGTATAACGATAAATTATTCAAAGATCATGTTATTCAAGTAACAGAATTGAATAAAAAAAGACATGAATTTTTTTACTACTAAATAATGATAAATTGCATCTTTAACGTATTGTTATAAAATTCATAATTTTATAAGAATTTATCGTTTAGATATAAATGCAAAATGAATGTATTAGCCGCAAATAAATAAAATAGTAAAAAAATTTTGCTATCAATAGAGGTGCATGAAACAATAAATTACAAAATAGTATTTTAAACAGATTTATAAATACATTATTTTTTTA
>DATFCH010000252.1:0-5410 GCA_035253345.1 Nitrososphaeraceae archaeon | reverse complement strand
TTTATTTATGTCCTGTCGTTTGTCTATTATTTCAAAACCACATTCAATTACCTCTTCGAATGCTTTTTCATCATTAATGTCTGCAAAGTTTAAGAAATAACATAATAAACGATCCCCCAGACTTTTTACAATCTTGCCATTACTGTTTTTAACTATTTTTGTTAATGAATTTATAACTATAGAATAGTATTCTCTTATCTGAGATGACTCATGTGATATAGCAAAATTATTTTCAGAATTTTCAAATGTTATAAAACAAATACAACATTTCAGTGAATCATCAGTAAATTTAATACTTTTATTGCTTTTATTACTATGATGCCACATCTTGTTAAAATATACCTTTAATAGCAATCACAACTAAACCAACAGAATTCATATTCTAGCTCCGACCTTGGAACTAAAGTTTTCCAAACAGTATTTACTATTTCTATATTTAAAGATTAGATTTATTGATAAATGGTTAGTTATTTTTTTACCATTCTTACCTTTAAGAATAGCATATAAACTATTCATGAAATATAAAAGGTGTAATGAAATTTAAAGAAATTGGTCGAACATAATAGATAGAGAAGTGGGATAAAATAATTATCTTTATTCTCTATATTTGCATTGTAATAGTATCTTTATTAATTATAGTTGCTATTTTTTTTATTAAATCTTCGGTTTTAATTGGTTTTTGAATAAAATATCCTTCACTAATTAATCTATCAAACTCAGATCGCAATTTTATAAATCCTTCATTGAGAGTTGCAATTGCAGTTAAAAAGCAGATTTTTACATTAGGATCTAGTTCTCTTATTTTAGTATATAATTCAAATCCATCCATCTTTGGCATTTTTATATCAAGAACTACTAGATCGTAAAAATATCTTTTATAAGATTTTAGAGCTATGACAGGATCATTGAATGGATCAATTTGAATTCCATTCTCTTTCATAATACTCTTTATTGTAAAAGTTATGTCAGGTTCATCATCCACCAATAAAATTCTAGCCCAAGTCAGTGGATCTCACCTTCAATTTATTACTCCTCTTTCAATATTAATTATCCAATACATGGAATAAAAAGTATATCCTTACAGATTCAGAAATGTTTTTTAATATCTATTTTTTAATCTATTTTTTATTTTTCGACGCCGAAAAATTTTGTGAATATAAGTGATGATTTTTTATAAAATTAATATCAAATTTTAGCCTATAGATATTAGCTAAATTCAGTTTAACTCAATACTATAAACTTCAGCATCATTTCTATTTTTTTGAATGATATCTTAAATTAGGAAAATGATCTAATCTTAATAGTAATGAGCAAAGAAATTAGATTTAGGTATTATTAGTTTGTAGATTTTGTAAATTGAAAATTAATTCTGAGTACCAAAATTTGGTAAAGTTAGACCTAATTTAGTAGTTTATCAATCTGTTATCATAGTCATAGTCATCATTGGATGAATAATAATGTTAGAAGTGAGGTTAAAGATATTTGGATGCTAGCCTTCCACTGTTAGCACTTGAAAGATTATGAAATAAATAGGTAAAGGAACTTGGAAGAGTGTTTGACTTATAATTTGTTTTTAACTTTGTTAATTAACGAAGTAGGGATTTTCTAATTTCCATTTGAATTAATGAATGAAAGAGAATAGCGATTTATGAATAGACGTATAATGTAGTGAATTCTTGATCAATCATATAACGATCCATAATTATAAATCAAATTTATATTCAGAATAAATATTGGATTTTAAATTGATTTTTACTATAATGTTCTTTTGAAAAGTAGAATCAATATGGAATAACATGTATGTTAAAATCTTTAAAAACTTTTATAAAATTTTGAAAATTTAAAATTGCTAACTATATCTTATACTTATTTAATTGTCATAGCCTGAACTGGAGTCCTCATTGGTCCAGACTATGACATATATATATGTCTCCTAATTTGCCATCTTTATGGAATAAAGAGATTTTTTATAACTAACTATCATTATTTATTAATTCTCGAAATTCTCATTTTCTATATTGAAGATGTTATTTCAATAAAAATTATCTCTGTAATAATAACAAGACTATATGATAGATGAGTTATATAGCCATTAAATTATATATAAAAATATAAAATGAATATCAATTCATCACTATAAAGTATAATCTAAATGAGTATGGGAAATAATATGATGTAAATCAATAATAGACCCGTGATTAATAAATTAATAAATTAATAAATAATAAACATGATAAGAATCAAGTGTGTAAAACTTCAATTTTCTACTGGCCAAAACTTTTCTTTGATTAATTCAACTATATTGCCAGACGGATCGTGAAAATAAATTGATTTACTGTTTCTAATCTCCAATTCTTTTTCGATGTTAATATTGTTTGTCTTCAAAAGCCTCTTCCAATTCTCATAATCTTCTTTTTTGATTTCAAAAGCAAGGTGAAGAATAGACGGAGGAGTTATCGCTCCGTGTATGGGAAATATATTGTTTAAATTTCTTAATGTATTTTCAGGATTAAAAATTAAAAGCATGTTTTTTCCTACTTTTAAAAATACGTGTCTTCCTTCTTCCTCTGATACTAAATCCAAGCCCAAATAATTAATATAAAATTTTTTCATTTTCTCCAAATCATTTGTATAGATACAAGTTTCAATAATTTTGTTGATTTTCATTTATAATAATATCAAATCCATAATTCATTTATAGATTATATTTATAATTATATTCGAAATAGATGTTATAAGATATGTAATAATAGTTACATTCATTCTTTGAGCATGATATCATTTATTTTTTAGACAGATATAACCGAGTTTTTGGTATCCAACATGAAGAATAGCAAGCTTAGTAATTAACAATGTCTGATCCTAAACATTTCTTTTTATTTATGATATTGGCAACTATGTTCGCTACAATTATTTGATGTGACCGATTATACCAATTAAATGATATCCTATACATTATTCAAGAGAATATTTTGTTTTGTAATATATCTAATATATCTGTATATTTAGTCAGTCATAATTCATGTTATATTATAAAGATGGTGAAAAATCTAATTAGAAATAGTATTATCCATTTACTACAAAGTACTTTAATTTATTTATATAACAGTAACATCAAAAAGATATTAGGTATTATTAGGAGATTAGAGTGAATGTATTCATTTGAAAATAAGGGAGAAAATGAATTTAACGATGAAGAATCAAATCTAGTTGGAAAATCAGAAAAATCTGAAGAGGAAGAAGAGATACAAATTACAGACAAAATAAAAAAGGAAATCTTAAACAGCTCTGATGTTGCGAATACAACAAAGAAAAGGTAGCAATTTTTTTATATTTTAAATCTAATTCCAGTTGTATTAAAGTACGAATTTAGCTATTTATTACTGAATAACCACAAAAATTACAGAATTTCGAATTTTTAGGATAAGTATTCTTACAGTTTAAACATATCGGATCGACATTATCTTTCCTAGTCTGTAGAGAAATTAGTTCACTATAAAGTATATTTATAGATGAGATTAATGAAGAAAATTCATCTTTATTTAATAATTCAAGTTTACAAATTTTCTCATTTATTGCTTTTTTAGATTCTTCTTTGACATTCAATTTAGATGCAAGTCTAGATTCAATTAAACTAACACCGAGAGTAGAAATCAATACTCCCAAAATAGCAATCCCAAAAACCATTAGAATACTGGCTATTATCTTTCCTTCAACGGTAACAGGATAAATATCACCATATCCCACGGTAGTAACTGTGACTATTGCCCACCAAAAAGCATCTCCTAAATTTGTTATCTTACTTTGAGGTACATCTCCTTCAACTACAAATAATCCTATTGCTCCTCCACTTACAGCCATAGCTGATACTGCGATAATATAAAATAATCTATTATTTGTTTTAGATGAAAATGATAATATTCTCGAATAAAGATGAAGAATTCTAAATAGACGAATTAGTCTTAATAATCTAAAAATCACATTAAGAAAGCCATAGCTCTCAAACATTCCAAATACTATTAAAGGAATTAGTGCTGGAATTTCATACAAATGTTTTAAGAGGAAAATTTTGTTCTTTTCCTTTGATTCTTTCATTCTCAGATAAAAATCTGTAATTAGGATTGCAGATACTGTCAAATCAAATATGTATATTAATTGTTCAATTGATTTAATAGGGTTATAAACAAGTTGATAAATAATTATTCCAACTGATACAGCAGTAAAACTAGAAACTAAAAGTTCTCTTTTTTCTGTAAATTGATAAAATTCATTTTTCCCTCTCATTTTATGTTTATTTTCCATTCTGCTATTTCAAAGATCCCAAATTACCTTATTAAATCATAATATGATAGACAATTTGAAACAATCTGTATATATAGATTAGAAATTTTAGTATCTCTTTATTATTATTATTAAATTATATCTTTTGTTTATTGTGGATATTATATTAATTCGTTTGAATTACTTATTGCAAGTCGTGTTAGCAAACTAATTAATATTATTATAACAGCAATAATGCATCTATTTACAAAAGACATTTAGTTATATGTATTTTATGAAATAAAATTAAGAAAACCATTTTTATTTTATATACATTGAAATGATGGTTTACTGTCGAGATATTCTTTGGTTCTAGATTGTATGTCTTTATCTTGAAACCTCTATTAATGACGCTCTTAATAATTATACACCAAATTCATTAAACTGTTATACAAGCAAAATAAAATCAATGAATTTCTAACGAACCCCTAACTGTTATAAGAAATGCTATCTAACTTATAGCTACAGTGAATTTTCCTACTGATAATAATAGTCAAGAAGGAAATAAAGAAAAAAATATAGTAGATTTTGCCGCAATACTGACTGGACGTGAATTACAAGAGCAGGATATATTAGATACTGGTTTAGCAACTTTTCAATCTACTAATAATCGAGATGACAAAAACAATAATCTAAAATATTCCGTCAAAGTCACAGATACAGATAAAATCAAAGAAATTCATATTCATACCATAGAATCTACTGAAAGAAGAGAAGTAGTTGCAGAACTATATAGATCTGAAATGCCATCAAAAGAAGTTATTACGGACAAGATAGTTGAGGGAAAAATAAGCTCTCACGAGTTGAAAGGCTCTCTTAGGGGGAAAAACACAGAAGATCTGATAAAAAAAATGGAAAAAGGGGAGACTTGTGTAAATATATCTACTGAGGATAAACCAAAAGGAAGATTACGGGGAAAAATCAAAAAATTACCATTATCATAAAATTACAAGGAAAAATCAAAAAAATTTTTCTTTTATTAAATTGTTTTAAGACAATAATCATTTCTCATATCCTTTTATATTGATTTTTTATATGGAAAATAAACTAATTATTGATAACAAAAGTTAATCGTATTATTCTGATATTT
>DATFCH010000251.1:0-13944 GCA_035253345.1 Nitrososphaeraceae archaeon | reverse complement strand
TCTATTTTTTCTCTTCTAGATTTATTATTATTTTTATTTTTATTATTACGTAACATTCTATCGATTATAAAAGCAGATTCATAAGGGGCGGGTGGACATTTATATGGAAATCCCATTATTGTGATTGCAATTCGTCCTCTTTCTAAAGACAGGATCCTATTTCTTAGAGCTGGAATACTTTCTCCATCGTATAGATTAAAACCATGGAATTCTTTGAAACCATTAATAGGATCTGTAGTCATTTCGGCTCCTAGAGCGATAACTAGAAAATCATATCGAAATGGACTATCATGATTAAGTGTTTTTATTATTTTTGATTTACATCAATCTCAGTTACAACATCATGAATAAAGTTAATACCTTTTGAGTCTAATTTATTTAGTGGAAATTGTGAATCTTCTAAGGTTCGTCGGCCATCTAGTATCCATAAATTTGTCAATCCCATCATAAAAGAATTTTTCTTATCGATAGCTACTATTTCATGGACACGATCCAAGTTTTTTCTTAAAATATTGGAAATACAGAGTCCACCAAACCCACATCCAAGGATTACGATTTTTTTACCCAATAATATTGTTCATTTGGCTTTATAATAAATATTTTTTTATGAGAATAAAAAAGTATGAAAAATATAAAAAATTATAAAAATTTTATTCATGTCACTGTTTTAATACCAGTTTTTGGTAACTATATATTAAAATAATATAATAATTATAATAATTTTTTACTTGATAGGTTTACAAATGATAAAAGACCAAAAAATTTCATCATGATGCCTTTAATGTTCTTTGTATAAAGTAATCGTTATCCTATAATATAATTTTTAATTTAAAAATTTAGTTCTCTTAATAAATCTTAATATTTACTATTAAAATTTAATTGTTAATTAAATAAATTATTGGTAAACTTTAAGAGAAAGATACTTTGAATATAGTTAGAAACACAATTGTCATTTTTAAAATATCGATTGAGTAGATTAAGAAAATTTACAAAGAATCGTATTTTTCTTATCTTTCGATACCTTTTTTTCTTATATGTCAGATTTAAACTCAAATTAGGATGGCTATAATTCTTCAAATACTATAATGATAACATTAAATAACATTCAATAATAGAGTTATAAATTAGTATAACGATGGATTACAACAAGTTATGTAAATCTATATTTGCTTTACACGATGACATAAGATATGCGGGAGTAGTAGATGAAACTGGTGCTCTTCTTGCAGGTGGAATGAAGAAAGGTATAGATTCAATAGTAGATGTAGCAGGAGAAGAGTTGTATCTGGCACAAACAGCTATTAGACGATCCATGAGAGAGAGATTCGATGCTACCATGGGAAAAGCAAGATTTTCCTATATCGAAAGAGAAAAAATCTCCATAATTACATTATATATCGATAATAAGGTAGTTTTAATCACCATGGAACCGAATATAGATTCTCACACAGCAATAGATATAGCCGAAGATTCTTTAGATATGATAAATGGAAAAATTGATAGTTAAAAATAGATAAATTACTCCAAGATCATCATGCAATTCTTTATTTTTAAATGTTATTAAATGGACAAATAAAGAAGTTATTATTATTATTATTATGAAAGATTATGCATAGATATCAAATCTAGCTTAAAATTATTTAGTTCCACTGGGACATCTATTGCTATAGCATCCTTTAGAGATAACTGCCGACCGGTCTCTGGATTGATCGTCTCTTTTTTCTTGTTCCAAACAAATGAATTAAACTCTATAATTTTTTCTGTGTATTGTTCAAAATCATTAAAGGTATCTACTGATTTTGGGAAGATCTGGATATGGATACTCTCTTTAGAATAAAGCATCTTCCATAATTTTTCGGTGATGAAAGGACATATTGGAGCAAGCAATAATAGAATTATTGAAAAACATTGGTGAAGTGTATATAGGCCAGATAGTTGATAGTTTTTATTTTGATTATCGTATACCCGTGCTTTGATCATTTCAACATAATGGGAAGCAAATAAATTCCACGTAAAATCTCTTATGCTATTCGCAGGAATAAAAAAGTTATAAGTATTGTATCCTTTTATACATGTATTAATTACCTTATCCAATTCAGATAAAATCCATTTATCAGTATGTAAAAGGTCAATCCTTGTTTTATTCAGAAATTCCTTTGGCACCTCAAATGAAGAAAGAAACCTACCAAGGTTCCACAATTTCGAAAGAAATCTCTGTGAATTGGCAATATTTTGTTCAGAGCAGCGAAAATCTTGACCTAAACTAGTTTCACATGCTGACCAAAATCTAAATGTGTCAGCACCATATTTTTGTATTATTGGAAAAGGATCAATAACATTCCCTTTGCTTTTGCTCATTTTTTTACCTTTTTCATCTACACCATAACCCATTATCCAAACATTGGGCCAAGGTACTTTGTCTGTCAATTGATAACATCTGAGCAATGTATAGTATAGCCAAGTTCTAATGATATCCTTAGCTTGAGGTCTGATAGTTGCCGGATACGTCTCGCTAAAATATTCTTCATCGGTAGAAAATCGTGATATATATAAAGGTGTAATACTGGAATCCATCCAAGTATCGAATGTCTTTTCTTCTCCAATAAATTCATGGAAACCACATTTTATACAGTTATCAAAAGGTGGGTTGTCTTTCCAGGGCTGATAATACTCACCAGCTTTTGGTACAATGGGAGAACTACAGTTTTTACAAAACCATATAGGTATTTCTGTTCCATAGAATCGTCTTCTTGATATTGGCCAATCTATTGAAACCGCTTTTAACCAATTTTCTAAAATTTGTTTGTGGACAGGAGGAAAAAAAATCAGTCGTTCAGCAAATTGTTCTAAAAATGGAATATATTCTAATTGTTTAAGATAATAATCATGTAATGGTATTATCTCCACAGGAGTCTTGCTTCTTTCGCAGAGAGGTGTCCTATGCATAATTTTTTCTTCTTTATCAACAAGCCCTTGATTTTTCAAATCATCTATAATCATTTCTCGTGCTTGTTTTAAATTTAAATTCTGATACTTTCCTGCCAAACTAGTAGTATATCCATTTTCATCAATAGATTGGATTTCTTTTAGGTTTAATTCTCTGAAAACTTGAACATCATTGTGATCTCCATAACTACAAACCATTACAACACCAGAACCAAACTCAAGTTTAGCAGAATGATGGATTAAAATTGGAACTCTTCTGTTAAAAAGAGGAATTATGGCTTCTTTTCCAACTAGATGAGAATGATTTTGATCTTTTGGATTTATAATGATTGCCTGACAAGCAAATAAAAGTTCTGGACGTGTAGATGCTACTATTATTTTTTCGTCAATATTTTTGTCAACTACTGCAAAATTCATGTAAACTAGACTCGTGGGAAGGTCTTCGTATATTATTTCTGCATCAGCTATTGTAGTACCGCAGTCGATACAATAATTATTGGGTCTATTGGAAATATAGATCAAACCTTTATTCCATAAATCAATAAATGTTTTTTGTGTTAATGTCCGAAATGGTATCGAATCTGTCCGATAATAATTTTTAAAATTTCCACTTAATCCGAGATTCTTCATTATTGTAATCATATCGTTTTCCAGCTCGTCAAGTGCTGTTTTACATAATTCTAGAAATTTATCTCGAGGCATTTGACGCATTCTGACTTTATACTTTCTTTCAGTGTATATTTCAACGGGAAGGCCATTTCTGTCTATGCCAATGGGAAACAATACGTTATATCCATTCATTCTTGCAGTTCTAGCAATCATATCTATTTGAGCATAATGAGCAGCAGCTCCTATATGCCAAGGCTTTCCTGATGGATACGGAGGAGGAGTATCTATAACAAAATAATTACTAGCATCATCCTTTCTCTGTTTCAATCTGAAAGAATAAAGATCTTCTGAATCCCACGTCTCCAAGATCTGTGACTCAATTTCATGATTCCAAGATTTTGTATTAATTGCTGGATCCATCTCTATTTTTGTTTTAATAATTCTATTTGGTTATTAAGGTTAATAATTTGTGTTTAATAAAATATCTCGGAAGTATTTGATTATAATAAGGTATTTTTAGAATTATCGTCTTTAATACAAATAAACTAAAATAAAATAAATAATAATTATCTTTGCACATTAGCTAAAATATGTGCACCCTTATTCACTCCTTCATAAATATAAACACCTAACGCTTCAATATTTTTTGGCATTTTAGGGCCTAAAATTCTAATGATTTCTCTCGAAAGATTTTCTACTGTTGCTTCATCCGGTAAAATATAGACAGTGGATTTTGGCATTTGTAAATCAAAATATCCTTGAGGTCCATCGAATCTGACATAGTAGTAGAGGTTATCTTCTTTAAATAAATATTTCCTATTTATGAAAAATTTATGATCCAGTTCATTTATTGCATCTTTGACTAATCTTTTAGCTTCACTAAAATCAATTACTAGACCGTTTTCTATTTTTCCAATAATTTCTATCATTACAGTAGATGTATGTCCATGAAGAATAGAACATTTTTTAACCAATGGTAAAATATGAGCATAGTCGAATGAAAGAGAAGGATCCTCTATAAAGATAGATCCGATTTTTTCATATTTTGTATCAAAGAAAAAAATAGAGTCAACCTCGTTGAATTTGTCTAAATATTTCGATGATCCCATTGCAACTATTTTCATCTCTGGAAAATTATTTTTAATTTTATTAAATTTTACCAGATCGTCATACGAATTTATAATTTCAATGTATTTTTCATTATCTATTTTAAAATCTAAAACTACACTTTCACCATTAGAAAGATTAATCCTGGGATTCAGTTCATATTTTTTTCCTAGAAAATTCAATAAATTTGATAGTGTTAATTGAGTTCTATTTGATAAATACTCACCTTTATGATTAATATATCTAATATCATTTTCAATAAGGTGTCGTTTTGTTGACAATCTGAAACATATTTGATTTCTGTATATAAAAATCTAAGCCTATTTATAAAAATAATATGATTAATAAATTTGATTTTAAATGTTGATTAATAATTTCCTTTAAAAAGTTACTAACTGTGAATGAGATAAATTTAAAAAATTATCAAACAATAAATTATAACTGATTCAAATTTATTTGTATTATTGGAACTTTTAAATAAAATCATTGAATCTATCGATAACTCTGTTGGAATGGAAGATTACATAGGGATTGCTTTCTCTGGAGGAATTGATAGTTCTTTGCTTGCCAAGATTTCAAAAAATATTTATAGAGAAAAAGTCATTTTATTAACGATAGGTTTTCCTTTTGCCCATGATCTTGAGTTCTCTAAAAAAATTGCAAAACAATTAGATTTAATACACCATACTTTTGAGGTAGATAATAATGAATTCAATAGAATAGTAGGAAAAATTATTGATACTATTGAATGTAATAATATTTCACATATTGAAAATTGTATTGCATTTCATTTTATTTCTAATCTTGCCTCCCAACAAGAATGTAAGCTAATTCTAACTGCCAATGGTTTTGATGAACTATTTTGTGGTTATGACAAATATAGACAAATATTACCACTTGGAAAGGAAGCATTAGAAAATTTTATGGAGGTAAAAATAAAAAATGAATTAATACTAGTAAATGAAATCAATAATTTTTCAAAGGAATTCGATGTTAAAATTAGACAGCCATTTTTAACTCCAAATTTTATAGATTTTGCAAAGAAAATTCCTTTAAATAAGAAAATACATAATCCTAATGATCGACTTAGAAAACATATATTACGAGAACTAGCAATTTCGCTACAAGTTCCAATAGAATCAGCAATGAAACGAAAAAAAGCACTACAATATGGTACATTAATTCATAAGAACTTGAAAAGTATTATTAACAAAGATGAGACTATTAAACTAAAATTGATGACCAAAAATAATCATTAAAACATAATTTTATTTACTTTTTGTTTCTCAATTTGCAAATGTTACAATGATAAAAATATAATTTGATTGAAAATTTTTCCAAATTTTCCTTGAAATAATTTTCAAAATTTAATAATTCTAACTTTTTAAAAAAATTATTCTTTTTAAGTTCAAGAAGAAATTCCATTTTTAACAATGGATGAAGCATTCTCAATGATTTGTATACCTGAAGCAAAATGTTGTTTTGGAGTAAAAAGAGACAGTAATTCTGTATCGGAGAAATATCTAGAAAGTACAGAATCGTCCTTGATTGCCTGAACAAATTCTTTACTATTATCCTTCGCCTCAAATGCAACTCGCTGTATATGTTTATAAGCATCAATTCTCGGGATGCCCTTTTTTACGAGAGCTTCTAGGACAAATTCAGCATAGATCTGACCTTGAGTGATATTTAGATTTGAAGTAATTTTTTCAATATTAACTGATAAATTTTTTATAACTTTAATCATTGTAGTTAGCATTTCATCCAAAAGAATTATCCCCATAGGAATAGTAAATCGCTCATTTGCTGAATTGGTCAGATCACGTTCATGCCAAAGGCTAATATTTTCCATTGACACATTCAAAAGAGATCTCAACAGTTTAGCTAAAGACGATACTCTTTCGCTTTTTATTGGATTTCTTTTTACAGGAACTGCACTGCTCCCCATTTGACCACTCTTAAATGATTCAGCAACTTCATCTATCTCAGTTCTCTGTAAATTTCTAATTTCAACTGCAATTTTATCTAAAGACGTCCCTATCAATGCAATAAGAAATTGCACTTCTGCCAATCGTTCCCTTGGAATTACTTGGGTAGCTGCATCAATAGGATAAAGATGTAACAAAGAAGCAACATTTTTTTGAACCTCTAATGCCTTAATGCCCATCAAGGAACCAGTCCCTACAACTCCCAAAGTTTTGCAGATTAAAAACCTTTTTCTGCCTTCTTTTAATCTCTCTAAATGTTTTATCATCTCAACTGCCCATACAGCAAATTTGAGTCCAAAAGGAATAATACTTGCATGTTGGCCATGAGTTCTTCCAACGGCAGGCTGATTCTTGTATTCTAAAGATTTTTCTGCTAAAATTTTAGCGAATTCCATAATTTTTGGTTCAATAATTAAAAAGGAGGCTCTCAACTGCATAGATGTAGTTGTGTCGATAAGATCATTACTTGTTAAACCAAAATGTATCCAGGGCTTAGTATTGTCAGAACATTGTTCACTTAATGCATTTACTACTGCAGCCATATCATGGTCAGTTGTAGATTCTAATTCTTTTACTCTTTTCAAAGTTACTTTTCCAGATTTGGCTTTGATCTGGATCTCTTCCGATGCAACTGCGGGAATAATTCCAATATTTGATTGTGCCAAAGCAGTTGCTGCTTCAAATTCCAGGATAAAATCTAATCTTTTTTGCTCTTCAAAAATTTCTTTAATTTCTGTACTTCCATATCTTCCTGAATCTATTGGCAAAATAACCATTAAATGGTATTGAATTTATGAACTGAAAATATTCTTTTCTATATTGAATTAAAAACTATTGAATGTTAATAACTAAGTTTTTTTTAAACCGAGATCTAAAATAAATTTAGCTTGTTTGACATGTACTGCATCTATCATTTTACCATCAACCTTAAATGCACCCCGTTTGTCACCTCTTTCTTGAATTTGGATCATAAGTGCTACTACTTTTTTTGCCCATTCAATTTCATTTTGTGATGGAACAAATACTTTATGTACAGGCTCAATATGAGTAGGATGAATAATACTTTTCCCAGCATACCCTAGTCTTTTTGCAGTTTTAGCATCTCTTTGAAGACCATCTATATCCGCTACTTTTTGCCATATTGAATCCAAAGCTGGTATTCCAGCAGCACGTGCATCAACAGGTATTTTTGCCCTAGCATAACTATATTCGATTCCTTCTTCCATATAATCCAGTTTCATATCATACAGATAATCAAATACCCCAAAAACTAATGAGCATATTCTTGGATTAGATTTTGCGATCTCATAAGAATTTACTACACCTTGTGCCGATTCTATCGAAGGAATTAATCTTAATTCTTTCTGAATATTTTTTTGTTTTTCTAATTTTTCAATAGTCACTATAATTTTTTCGAGTTCAGTTTCAGAATTTACTTTTGGAATTACAATACCATCTAATGGATCACAAATTATCGATTCCAAATCTTGCTCATATAGTTCAGATTCAAAAGAATTAATTCGTACAAAAAGTGGAGGTAATGTTTCAAGGTTAACGTAATTATTAGTATTATTATTATTTTTATTATTGTTATTGTTATTAATAATATTATCCTTCGTTTTGTTTAAATTTTGAATATTTTTATACGACTGTAATGTTTGGCTAACCATATCCCTACCTATTGATTTTTCAGAAAGTGGTACAGAATCTTCAAGATCAAAGCATAAAACATCAGGATGAATAAATTTTGATTTTTCGAGAAATTTTTTGTTATTTCCAGGTATGAATAATAGTGTTCTAAACAACATGAAATATCACGAATTAAAAGCAATAATAAAAAAAAGAAAAAATTATAGTTCTTGAGGGTTAGTTAATATTTTTCCAATTTGATCAGCATTTGCCATCATGGTATGTCCTTTGGCCATTTCAGAGAATGGTAATTTGGTAGCAATAAGAGGTTTAATTTTTCCTTTCCCAACCCAGTGTATTACACTTTCTAATTCTGATTTCGTACCCTGAGTAGAGCCTAAAAGATTTGTACCTTTAAAGAATAAATATCTAAGATCAATTGTTGAGTCATAGCCAGTTGTAGCACCCGTTGCAACCAAACTTCCACCCATTTTTAGCAATGATACTTCCTGAGGAAATACTGATTTACCAATATGCTCGAAAACAACATCTACTCCTATTTTATTTGTCAAGTTTCTGACTTTTTTATACCAATCAGGCTCTCTGTGATTTACTACTTGATCTGCACCTAATTTTAAACAAGTATCCATTTTTTCTTGATTTCCAGCAGTTGCAATTACATCACAATTATATAATTTTGCAATTTGAATTCCTGCCATACCTACACCACTGGTTCCACCCATTATGAGAACAGTTTGTCCAGGTTTTATCTTTACACGGCCAACTAACATGTGCCATGCAGTCATTCCAACCATAGATATTGCTGATGCATCGTCGAACGAGACAGAATCTGGTATCTTTGCTACATTAACTTCTGGTAAATGAGTATACTGAGCAAAGCCACCCCACAATGGTCCAGTTTGGAATCCCCAAATATTCCTTTGATCACAATCGTATTCTCTTCCTGCAGTACACATTTCACAAATTCTACAGCTAAGATTTGAATGAGAAACGACTCTTTCACCGGTTCTAAATGCCGTTACGTCTTCTCCTACTTCGACCACAGTTCCAGCCACATCACTTCCTGAAATATGAGGAAGGGGTACTTTTACTGGATCACCCCAAATTGCCCACAGATCATTATAATTATATGCTGCTGCTTCAACCTTAATCATAATTTCATTAGGCTTTAGTTTTGGGGTATCAATATCTTCTATTTTAACTACCTGCATTGGATCTTTATTATATTCTCTAAAAACAGCTGCTTTCATGCTTTGGAATTGCAATATATACTTAATATAGTTAACTTAAAATGATGTAAATTTAGATATTTTAATTTACTTCTTAAAAAAACAGAATAATTTTATCTTGTGAAAAGAATTTTTTCTAAATACATACTCATAATTTTGGTAATAAAATAAAGAAATAAAATATTTTAAAAAGGATTTTCAGAGTTGGAATATAGAAATTCTATCAAATCTTCTTTTGTGTCGATATCAAATCGAAGATTAGCGTAATCTAATGATTCGATTGGAATATTTAATTTCTTAGCTTCTTTTAAATGATTAGCATAACTATTATTATCGTAGAAAGTCTTAATCACACCAGGTGGTTTTCTAAGTAATATGTTTGTACCATCAAATCGTTTTGATGGACAAATGATAATGCATTTTGAATATTTCTCGGAGATGATACAGATTTGATCAATTGATCTGAATGATAAAAATGGAATATCATTTGGAATTACAATATTAGCATCTATCTCATTTTCAATACAATAACGATCTGCTAGTATCACTGCATTATTAACACCGTTATCAGCATCTTTGATAAATTTTAAACTATTTTTGAATGATAAATATTCAATAATATTATCACTTGATACTACTATAATATCAGAAACAAATCGAGATGCTTTTACTGTTTTTATTGTAGCATTTAAAAGTAGTAATGCCAGATTCTTTCGTTGTTGTAATGTTAAAAAAGGCGATAATCGTGATTTCGCAGAATGAAGACTTTTCACAGGAATAACCGCTGCAATTTTATTTATCGTCAATAATTCATTACCTTTAAAATGAATTTTGCTAATCTTTTTTCTTCTTGTATGTTATTCATCATTATATTAGTTTCAAAAGTAGAAATCCCCATTTTTTTTATTCTATTAGAAAAATTCCTATCGACCAAATCTATAATAATATTTGAAATCAATTCAGAGTAGTATTTCGCAACTCCAACACAAGTAGATTTAATTCCCTTAGCTCTTAAGTATTTAACTGCAGGGCCACTTATTGCCTTTTTTCCGATAACAGGAGATATTGCGATCACTTTTTTTCTCTGGTTGATTAGCTCATTCCTAATTTGAGCTATCGAAATAATTGGTCCTATACTTGATACTGGATTTCCTGGTGCCAAAACGATTAAATCTGATGATCTTAAAATTTTTAGAACATATTCATTTGATTCTGCTTTTTCAATATTTTTATAATAAACATCCAATACTTTTGGTTTAGCTCTATTTTTAACCCAAAATTCCTGAATATTCATATCTCCTCTATCCGTCAGTATTCTTGTCTCGATATGAGTATCAGAGGCTGGTAGTATTTCATACTGAATATTATATAGATGAAGTGTTATCCACTTTACAATTTGTGACAATGAGAAACCTTTTGAAAGCATTCTTGTTCTTATAAGGTGAGTAATGAGGTCTTTGTCTCCAATTTGAAACCACGATTCTTCTCCTAAGTTTTTTAGATTATTATGGTAACAAAAAGTATCATTCTTTATTCCCCAACCCCGATTTTTATCTAAAATTCCAGCTAATCCATAGATGGATGTATCAATATCTGGACAAATATAGAGATTATTGAACCAAAAGTTATCACCTACATTAGAAATAACAGATAAATTAGAAGTACAATGAGACAGGCCTCTTATAATTTTAATTGATCCTGTTCCTCCACCTAAAACTGTTATCAAATAATTTTCATAAATCTCTAGATAATCTAAAATTTTCGGTGGTTATTATATTTTATAAATTATTTTTATAAATCATTTTTGAAAATGTATGAAAGTTAACAATAAGGAATATATTCAACAAAAATAAGAAATTTATTGTGTTCGGAAGGGTCTTTTTATCCTATTGGATAATGGGGTTAATATTGATTCCTACTGCTATTTCTCAATCATTTGCTTCACAAATGGAAGTTTTTCTTATTCCCGAGAGCGATCAGGCTGATCCAATTTTTACCAGCATTAGGTTTATCAATTTAAAATATGAACCTGGAGGTGAATTATCAAAAATTTTTAATGGTACAAATGAAAGAGTACAATTTACTTTAAATTCGACCAATGAAGGTATGGATCAACTTGAAAAAATTATTAACGAAGCTTTTGTTAGAGAGACAAATAGTCCAATTCGACTCTCAAATTCCTCTATAGACTATACAGCTCAAATTAGAGCTAGTGACGATCGAGCTCAACTATCATATAAAGTGAAATTTGCGCCTCATATTACAAATTATGTACTTTCAACTAATGGGACTACTCCAGCACTTGATTTGGATTGGAGAAGCGTAGTTATAAAAGATCCATTAACGGCGAACGTACCAGAATATGGTAAGTTTAATATCAATTACCCGATTGGAGCTATTCAGGCCTTATTCCCGGAAGCAGCGCAACAACTAGAATCAGTAAATGAAACTAGACAGATCCTAAATACACCGCTATTAGATTATGAGGAAATAGGATTACCTATGGATAGATGGCATTTCCTATTTGATCCAACCGGCAGTCAAGCTTCCGCTGCGGGTTCAGGTTATTCAGAAAATGCAGGCTCAAAAGTAGTGTCTGTTTTCTCTCTTGGTGAAAGTAGTTTTAGGGAAGGAACCCATTCAGCTAAAGAAGCATCTGCGACCGCAAATATAGGTGGTTCAGAGGTCACAATCAAGTCATCAGATCCTCCACCAAGCGGACAAATCCAAATAGCTGGTTTTGCACAAATAAAAAATATTAATAATGCCGAAATTGCTTTTGTTAGTCCACAGGGTCCATCTGGAACAGCTACTGCAACGGGAGGATTTCCTATTCAAGTACTTTTAATTTTAGGAGGAATGATGGCTGCAGTTGCTGTTTTGGTACTAGTAAAAGCCAGAAAATAACCATTTCTTTATTTTTTATCAATAAACATAAACCTTAACAACATAGATTTTTTTAACACGATTTCTTGCAAAAGAATTTTTAACGCTACTTATTATAAGGGAGAATATTCAGTAGTAATAAAATTTTAACAAATGATATTTCGATAAATATAATATTATATACTCTGCTTTTAAAGAGTAAGAAAATACTATAATTCCTGTTTGTTTGACTAGTAAAATAGATATCAGATTCCTTCTTACTATTATCAACTAAATTGGGCGATGACGAAAAAAAAATAATCAATTATTCGGTCTATGATGAAACCGAAGAAATCTTTTCTTCTTTAGCAAATATCCAAAGATTAGCTATCTTGTATAGTATTTCAGATAACAACAAAACGCTATCATCTATAGCTAAGGAATTAAAAACGACCACACAAGAGACTCATAGAAATTTAAATAAATTAATGAATTCGAATATTATCAAAAGAGATGTAAAGGGTTATTTTTCATTAACAGTTTTTGGAGATATGATTATCAAGAATATTTCTGCAATTAATTTTCTCTCAAAACACAAAAAATTTTTTTCAGAACATAATTTTTATGATATTCCTATAAAATTTATTCATAGAATAGGAGCATTAGAAAAAACTGAATTCATTTCTGGATTTGTAGCTATTATAGAGTACATAAAAAGAATGTATAAAAATTGTGAAAAATATATTTATAGTATTCTGCCTCAGGTACCATTAGACCTTATACACACAATAATCCCACTTGTAAAAGAAAGAGAACTGAAATTTAAACATATTTTACCTATTGATGCTCTCATTCCAAAAAATAGTGAAGAGTATCTAAAAAACGAGGGGTATGCTCAATTGGTTCATAAAGGAATAATAGAAAGACGAATGATTAGTAGTACCAATCTGGGAATAGTTTTGACCGAAAATCAGGCACTAGTCATGTTTCCTTTAGCAAAAGGTCAAGTAGATATGAATTTTATATTTTGCAATGATATTTCCATGGACGGTGGTTTATTTCACGAATGGTGCTTTGATTATTTCAATGAGATATGGAATAATGCCATAACATTTAATTCGGCCAAACTTAAGAAGGTATAAGAATTCAAATTTTCTTAAAATTTTAACAATTTTTTAAATGCTTTTATAATAATTTTCAATTTTCATATAGTGAAAATTTCAAACAATCATATGATTTTTTATAATATTTATGATTTTACATAATAGTACTTTAATCGTCCTTATATAACTAATTTACCAATTTAGGATATGCCAAACCAAAACCAAAACATAGTCAACTGCGAATTATACGGAGACCGAAATTGTGAATGTGGTTTCTGTTGCAATGATGGATAAAGAATTATAATTACCTTCTTTATCCATTATCTAATTTTTTTGAAATTGATAGATGGTATTTTTAGAATATAATAACAACTATCGAACTGTTAAATAAATCAATGTAATTGTGGTCACATTGATCTAGACCTGATTTTGTCAAACTGAACCCTA
>DATFCH010000250.1:0-11949 GCA_035253345.1 Nitrososphaeraceae archaeon | reverse complement strand
TATTACAATATCTCTAATTGCTTTTTAAATTATCCAATTTTATAACATATGTACTATAATAAAATAATTAACTCTACGTAGGTAAAAAAAAAATTATATTAGTAATCGATTTAGTGAGATATTAAGGTATTGTCTTATTCAAATATTAACTCTTATAAAAAAGCAGGAGTAAATGTTAAAAAAATTCGTCAAACTCAAAAAAATATTGGAAAAATGATTGCTGACTCTTACACTTTTCAAAAAAGAGGCAAAATTGTTTCAGGATTTGGTCATTATTCTGGGTTGATAAGCATTGGGAAAAATATCTTAGCCTTGCATACTGATGGTGTTGGAACTAAAGTTCTAGTTGCACAACAAATGAAAAGTTTTGATACAATTGGGATTGACTGTATAGCCATGAATGTGAACGACATTATATGTACAGGAGCAGAACCTTTCGCATTCGTAGATTATATCGGATTAAAAAAAGTAAATGACACACTGGTAAGAAGAATCATAAAAGGTTTAAATGCTGGTGCGCGAATAGCCAAAACTGCAATCATAGGAGGAGAAACAGCTATAATACCTGAACTATTAGCAGGAGATGATGAAAATATATTTGATCTTGCTGGAACAGCACTTGGGGTAATTGAAAATAAAGAACCACTACTTGGAAACAATATCAAAGTAGGGGATGTCATACTAGGTTTAGAAAGTAGTGGTTTGCATTCAAATGGTTATACATTAGCCCGACAGGTATTAAAGAAGTATTCACTTGATGAAATTCCTGAATTTTTGGATCGATCGGTTGGAGAAGAATTACTTATTCCTACAAAAATTTATGTAGAAGCAATAATTGAATTAATAAAAAATAAAAAAGTCACAATAAACGGCTTGGCACACATAACTGGAGGATCTTTTACAAAATTAAACCGTTTGAATAAAAATGTAAGATATAATCTTTCGAATTTACCGTCACCCTTTGGTATTTTTAAACAAATTCAAAAAGATGGAAAGATAGAATCTAGAGAAATGTATAGAACATTCAACATGGGAATTGGTTTTTGCATTATACTACCAAAGATTGATGCAGACAAGGCAATGAGTGTTATAGAAAAGAATAAAATGAAAGTTTATCAAATAGGGAAAGTTGATTCAAAAGGGAATGGTAGTGTAATTGGAAAATTTGGAAATAAAAAATATATTTTATAAAACTAAATTGTAAAATAATTGTATTATTTATTATTAAGTCAATTTTTATAAAAAATAATTACTTATAATAGCTACATATTATAGATACTTTTTAATTATTTTACAAGCTTTATTGATTCCAATATCTACAATATAATTACCAAGTTTTGGCCCTCGATCTGTATGGATTAGTATTTTGTAAAGCAATTTGAAAAAATCTTTGGGTTGTATAGAATATTTTTTTGAAGTTTCATAAATTATTGTTTGTATATCACTTGATGGATCGTTAGGATTTCTTTCATTATATGTGTCTAAATGTGTCACTAATTCCAGTATCGCCTCTCTTTGGTTACTCTCGAGAGTCAAATCATATTTTTCCTCATCTATTAATATATCATCTGTCCAGTTTGAAGCAAGATGAATTTTCTCTATTATATCTTTTGTTTTTTCGCTTACTAACTTATACTTTTTAAGCCTTTCAAATACCTTATCTATGCGACCATATCCTTCAAATAAAGATGTTTGTTGAGCGATTAATCTATAGGGAATATGATTAAGATTATTGATTGGAGGATCGAGATGATTAATATACTCATAGATCCCCTTTATCCTAAACAATTTCGATTGGTTGCTCTCCTTAATTTTATCAAAATAAATGTCTTCATAGAAATCGTACTCATCCATTAATGACGGTATGTCATCTATACCTACATGTCTGGTTCCGGTTATCCTTTTAAAAAGGAATAAAAGAATAGATTGTGGTGTACCATATTTCAACCACATTTGTGGAGTTAAGACATTACCGGCAGATTTGCTTATTTTTTTACCACCTTTGTCTAGAAACATTTCATATTTTATATGAAATGGATGAGGAAATTTTAATAGTTCTTCACACACCCAATCATTAACTTTTACAGAATCCATTATATCTTTTCCATAGGCTTCGAAACGTATGTCTAATATTTTCCATCGTGCAGCAAATTCCACTTTCCAAGCTAATTTTCCATTATCGCTTCCAATATCTACCTCACCCTTATAACCACATCCCTCAACTTCCCTATTGCCAATTTTACTACCAGAACATTCGTATAATACTTTCTTTTCATTAGGAAAATATTTTTTTGCATGCGCCACATATAGCTTTCCACATGCTTTACAAACTGGAAAGTAAGGCAGCACATTTAGGAACTTATCTTGGCCTACAAATTCCGAGATTTTATGTCCCAAAGATTCACTTTGTGTAAGAATTTGGTGAATTGCATCAGCAAGGATACCACTCTTATAGACTTCTCTAGCACTTTTAAAAATATATTTAATTCCTGTTTTATCCAATCCATCAAGTAATAAACTGCTCATATGTGATCCGTATGAATTATGACAATCACCAAAAGGATCGGGAATATTGGAGACAGGTTTTGCTATATAATCCTCCAGCCAAGAAGGAAATCCTAAAGGAATCTTTCTTAAACCATCCATGTCATCAGAATAGGCAATCAATTCCGATTTGTATCCCTGGTAGTTTAGTGCCAAACTAATTCCGTAGGCACGAACAGCATCTCCCATACTACCTATATGAGGTATACCAGATGCTCCTAATCCACTTTCAACCCTAATTATATCAAGGTTTCGGTTAAGCTTTTTTTCTCTTAAAAGAATTGAATCTGCAACTTTATCTATCCATGTCCCTTTACCTATAAAACCTTTCATCATTATTTCTTCCACTCCTATTTTAAATCTATTAAATTCTCGTTAGATATATGTAATAAATATATACTGATTTGAAATTATTCAGTAACTATCTAAATTAAAAATATCCTTGCAAATACTATTAAGAATTATATTAATATTATCAGAATATTCTCAAATATCTTTTTTTAAAAAATAGAAATCATTATTATAATATTCTTTTCAATATTGATTAAATGTGTATAAAATCTTTAATGACAATATTTTTATTCATTTCTAGTTTTAAGTCAAATATAAAGTTTACCACTCAGTTATTTCGCCTTTCAGATTCAAATTTAAGAATTTCTAATTCTATATTAAATAACTTCTAAATATGATAAATAAAATTTTCATGAATTTTATTTTGGCAATACCAAAATAAAATTTTTAATTTTGAAAAAATAATTTAATAAATCAAGGCTCTGTTAACTTAAGACCTATCACCTCTGTAATCAATTCGTTAATGAAATAATTCTCAGATATTGTATCGTTATACATTGAAACAAAAAATTGTATCCAGTTATATACATGAAATAGATTACATTCATTTTTAACACACGGATAGTAATCGTCAAATGATTCAGTTCTATCTTTGAAATACTGATTGACTCGTTCTATTAGATTTTTCTCAATTGAAGAATGTAAATAGTGTTTCAACTTCAATATATTGCATGCTTCATCATACCAAGTACCACCATCTGTATACACTGTATGTTTTCTATATTTCTCGACTAGTAAATAAATAAATTTTTCAGCAACAAGCATGTTTCTTTCCTCAGAGATATAGATTCCAAATACTTAACTATGTACTGATTCAATAGAAAACCATAACCAGAAATGTTTAATACCAATCTGACTAACTGTTTCATCTATTGTAAAAGCCAATATTCTTTTTCTTTTGTAGACTTGCAAAGAACCAAACCTTTGGATCCAGTTCCATACAGACACATAACTTCTTTTTTCATCTTTGAAAATTAATAACGCTTTAGAAGTATTACGTAGACTAAGACCAAGAAAGTACAAATACAAAGAATTCATAATTATAGCATTTGATGTTTTATTTCTTCCAAACCTAATGTTCATGAAAAGTGATAGAATATTGTTAGCTATAGCTTAACTGTTTAAGAGCCTAAATCAATATATAGTCCCCAGGTAATTTTTTATTTTTTAATTAAAAGTAAAATCATAATCAATTTAGATTCTTTGTAACATAAGGACCGTTTTGACTATAACCTAACTTCTTGTAATAGGCACGAGTACCAATTGCGCTAATAACAGAGAGTTTTTCTGCTTTAAACTCTTCCTTGGTAATTTTTTCCGCTTCTTTCATTAAACGTGCTCCTAAACCAGTATGCTGGTATGAATGAGAATTGTTCTTCCTTCCAACATCTACCACTTGCCCATATACATGTAATTCTCTAATGATTGCAGCATTCATAAACTTTGGATCTAATTCTATTCTATGTGGATTTAATATATTTCTTAATCTTAAAAATCCGAATAATAATTTTTTGTCTTTACTATCTATAGATAGAAATACTTCTTTTCCTCCAGATGCCATGTAGTCAATTCTATTTAAAACTGGTTCCTGTTCTTCAAAATTTTTTATTTTTTGAAGTCCTCCCTCTCTACATCTAATACATTTACAATCTATTCCCAATTCTTTTAATTTTTTTATTGCTAACTGACGTATATTCCCTTTTTTTGATCCTGTTACAATATCTGATGGTTCAATTTCTCTTTGTATTCGCATTATTCTAACCCATGGTGGTATTATTTTTTTTATTTCAACAAGAATATCGACCAACTCTTCTTCAGTATATGATTTGTATTGTCCATTAATATACATTTTATATAATCCTGTATTTTTAAGTACCAATGTTGGATAAATTTTGAGCATATCTGGTTTAAGTGACTGATCTTTTAATAGTCTCTTAAAATCATCGATATCCTTTTTGGGAGTTGATCCTGGAAGTCCAGGCATCATATGTGCAACAATTTTATAACCACTATTTCTTGCAACTTTGAAAGAATTTATAACATCAATTAAATCATGTCCTCTATTAATAATCTTATATATATTATTGTCCAGTGTTTGGACCCCTATTTCAATTCGAGTTATTCCTATTTTCAGCATCAAATCTACATGCTTTTTTTGACAATAATCGGGTTTTGTTTCTACGGTAAATCCGACACATCGAATATTTGAAAATTCATTTTTATTTATAGATTCTTCCAGGGTAGGAGACACTTCATTATTTAAAGCATCAAAACATTTTTTAGCAAATTCTCTTTGATAGGTTTCAGGCATGAAGGGGAATGTTCCTCCTACAATCACAAGTTCAATTTTAGTAATATTATGGCCTCGTCGAAATAAATGATCGATTTTTGTTTTAACCTGTAAAAAAGGATCATAATTCAACGATTGTGCAATTTTAGTTGAAGGCTCTGTGCCTAAATAGCTCATTGGAGTATCATATTCTATACCTCCAGGACAATAAATGCACTTTCCGTGAGGACAATTATATGGTTTAGGCATAACCGCAATTACTGCAACACCTGATGCTGTTTTAGTGGGTTTTACCATTAAATCCCTTCTATAATTACTATTTTTTGGAAGATAAGAGAGAATGTGTTCATTTTTTGGAATTAGAGGAAGTTTATAAGCAGAACACGTTGAATTAATGATTTTATTTATTTGTTTTCTTGACATATTATTTTTTTTTTCCAATTGTAATGCAATTGACCTACATACCTGAGAATAAGTATCAGAATTCACTATAATTACCTATACGAAAATTATAATATTAGAGAGTTAAATATTTATTACTTATTCATTTAGCACTAAAGAAGAATCCTCTGTTTCTTCAACAATATTGAAATATATCAATATGATTTATTCTGCCATCATCAAGTTCAAATTAAGACTTAAATCAATAAAAAACAAATAAAAATGAATGAAAGTGTTAATATTTTCTCATGAATCTGATGTTGATGGAATTTTTTCTGTATCTATAGGATTAATCCGCTATCCGCAAGCTAAAGCATTTTTTTTAGATTATACTAAAGAAAGCTTCTTGAAAATTATCGATCATATTTTACTCATGAACGATACCCCCGAAAAAAAATTATTTATAATATCTGATCTTGGATTTAACGACAATCTATTAAGTCTTTTCAGAAATTCATTAACCTATTCTAACACATCAAGAAATGACGTTATTTGGATAGATCATCATCCATGGTCTAAAAATACGATAAACCAAATTGATCCGCTTGTTGATTTGGTATTAGATGAATCAGGAAATAAATGTGCATCAGAATTAATGTATGAACGCTTTTTATTTGAAAATGATTATGCATTAGAGTTAGCCAAATTTGCTCATACAACTGATTTTTTCCTCAAAGACCAGTATATCACTCCCTTACCAGAACTTATAAGATACTATCTGACTTTTAACGATTCTCAAGAAAGATTATCAAATCTTGCTCTTAAAATATCAAATGGTATACTTTGGGATATTGAGATGAGTAGAGACTATAAAAAATATGAATTATTAAGAAATGATGATAAAAATAATGTATTAAAAGAATTAAAGATAAAAAAAGTAGATGATTTGAATATAGTTTTTGTGAGGTCTACACCTTATCTTCAAACAAGCATATTTTCAGAAGAGATTTTCAATATAACAAATGCAGATCTTGCAGTATTTTATGGCAAAAATGGTAAAATTAGTATTAGGCGAAATACTGATAAAATCGAGTGTAATGCAATTGCTCTGAAATTAAAAGATGGAGGAGGTCATAAATTTGCCGCTGGCGGTACAATAAACACCGATACAGAAAATGTAGAAGGAATAATGGCTGAAATTGAGCAAACGATTATTGACGTAAAAAAAAGAGGTAATGAATTCAAACACTTATAATCCTTATTATTCCACAATATTCATCTAAATGTTAGTATTTGATTCTAAAAATAAGGATCATATAATCAAATGTGGTGAATTAATAAGAAATGGAGGAATAATAGTCTTTCCTACAGATACAATATATGGATTAGGTTGTGACCCTTATAATAATAGAGCAGTTGAAAGAATATTTCAAATAAAAAAACGGACTAAGGATAAACCGCTTCCTCTTTTAACATTTGATATTAAATCTGCTGAAAAAATAATATCATTAAATGATATTGGGAGAAAACTAGCCGAACACTTTTGGCCTGGTCCTTTGACAATAATAGGAAAATTGATCGATAATAACATTTCAAAAGTAATAACTGCTGGAAAGCAAACATTGGGTATGAGAATTCCAAATAATACAGATACCTTAAATCTATTGAATTATTGTAATGTTTTATCTGGTACTAGTGCAAATATTTCAAATGATAATTCCAATTCTACTGCAACAGATGTAATCAATTCTAAATTGGTTGGATATGACGCAATCCTAATTGGAGATGATAGTAAACCTAGTAACCGATTTTCTTTTAAAGGATCCACGATTGTAGACATTACTTCTAATGATATTCAAATAATTAGGCAAGGAGTGATTAAATCGGAAACTATTTACGAAATTTTAAAACAGTATATCTAATGAATTTTAATTTATTTTATACTACTTATAGATATAGAGAATATAATGCGGTAGAAGAATTAAATCTTCTGTTAGAACGATTTGGCGATGAATCACCAATCGTGGAAATTCAAGAGGTTTCTGGGGTCATTCTTGCATTTACAAAATTAAATCCATTTGAATTAACTGCCAAATATAGGGAATTATTAGCTGAAGAACCATGGCAGTTCAGATATATTCTAAGGGCTATACCGATAGAAAGATCTATTTACACCGATCTTGAAAATATTGAAATTGAAATAGTAAATCTAGTAAAGAAAAAAATAAAAGCAAACGATTCTTTTAGAATCACAGTTGAAAAAAGATACACGTCTTTAAGAAGTAAAGAAATTATTTCATCTATTGCATCCAAACTTAGCGGATATAAGGTGTCATTAGAGAATCCCAGATGGATAGTTCTTGTTGAAATTATTGGTAATAAAACAGGACTTTCAGTTTTAACAAAGAGAGATATCTTTAGTTCGGTAATGGAAAAACGAAATTCTGATTATCAAATTGAATAGTTGTTAGTTAAAATAAATATTTAATCAAAAGTAGTATTAGTTTTTTCTATAATTCATTAAAGTTAATTTTAAATAGATATTTATTATATAAAGTTTATCTTCTTTTAATTTATGCCTCTTAAAAACCATTTTTTTGGGAAAGATATAGTTTCTATAAGAGATTTTTCTAGAGAGGATTTAGAGTTTATTTTTAAATCTACTGACAAAATACAAAAATTAAACCCCGAAGAAAAGAGTGAATTGGGCAAAGGTAGAACATTAGGTTATATCTTTTATGAACCTAGTACTAGAACCAGAATGAGTTTTGAAGCTGCGATGGCTTCTTTAGGTGGTAGCTCAATAGGAATTTTTGATTCAAAATTTTCATCAATTGAGAAAGGCGAATCCCTTGCTGATACTATAAGAATAATAGACTTGTATTCTGATGTTATTGTGCTGAGACATTCTAGAGATGGTTCAAGTAGATATGCAGCAGAGCTTTCATCAAACCCTATCATTAATGCAGGAAGTGGTAGTGAAGAACATCCCACACAAGCAATGCTCGATTTATACACTATATTCAAAGAAAAAGGCAGAATTGATAATCTCAATATAGGAATTGTTGGTGATTTAAAATATGGTCGAACAGTATATTCTCTTTTGTACGGCCTAAAAAATTATAACGTAAATTTATTTTTAGTGTCCCCACCTAGTCTAGGAATTAGAAGGGAATCAATATTCGAATTTGAAGCATCTATGAATATGACAAATTATCATTTTCTAGATGAAGTTATCCCACATTTAGATGTATTATACGTAACTAGAATTCAAAAGGAAAGGTTTCCCGATACTCAGGAATATGAAAAAGTAAAAGGAACCTATAGGATTGATGAAAAAATCCTTGATAATGCAAAATCGGATTTATCAATTATGCATCCTTTACCAAGGTTAGATGAAATATCTCATACAATTGATAACACAACAAACGCAATTTATTTTAAACAAGCAGAATATGGTAAAGAATTGCGATCAGCTTTATTGTCTTTGGTATTGAATCAGGACCCTTTTTAATTAGATAGTAATTAATATTAATTCTTGATAAATTTAGACTATTTTCCTATAAAAAATAAATAGATTTGAAATCAGTAAAGATTTGTAGTTATCAACCTGATATACAGCTACTGAAACCACATTCAATACACATATTACAACCTTCTGTAACAATAAGTTTAGAGCTACACGTTGGACAAATTTCATTTTCATTGATCTCTTGTATAGTTTTTGTGAATTTCACCTGTTCATTATTTTTAATGTGTTCTCTTGTAGGTAAAGAAATGGGATTCAAATTATCGTTTAAATCGTCATATTCTTCTGTTAATAGCTTAGTAACATATTGAATAACATATGGCTCCTTTATGTAAGATTTAATATATTCTCTGACATACTTACTCGGTTTTACAATAAAAGATTTTTCTAATGTATTGGTTCCAGTAATATGTAAAACTTGTTCATTTCTTGAACCATCTCGATATACAGTAACACCTTTCAATCCTAATTCATGAGATAACAAATAAGAAGATTTAACATCTTCAACAGTGACATCACCAGGCATGTTAATAGTTTTTGCTATTGCATTAGTTATCCACCTTTGCCATACAGATTGGGCCATAATATGATCCATCCAATGAACATCGATTGCTGTAGTAAACATATTTTGCATCCATTCTGGTATGTCATTCAATCCTCTAATTGATCCATAGTTATTAGCTATTTTTGTTAAAATATCATCATTATACAATCCATTTTCCTTTAATATATTCTCAAAAATTTTATTGGTATAAAAGAATCTTCCTACAGTAACCCGTTTTTCAAACACTAGTGCAAAAACTGGTTCTACACCATTTGAACAATCTGCGATCATAGATAGAGTTCCAGTAGGAGCAATAGTGGTAGTCCAAGAATTACGAATTCCATATTTCTGAATTTTTCCTATCAAAGAATCCCAATCATAGGAGTGATATTCTTTAGACATTTCATAATAGCCCGCTACTGGAATTTTCCCTGAAACATATTCGGACTTTTTGAATAATGGAAATTCACCTCTTGACTTGGATATTGCCACACTTTCTTCCATACTGTAATAGGTTAATGTTTCTGCAAGTTTGTTCATAAATTCATAACCTTCTTTAGAAGCATAAGGAATTCTAAGTAAAAACAATAGATCAGCAATTCCCATTATCCCTAAGCCTATTCTTCTTGTAAGCTTTGTATTATAATCAATCTCGTCAACAGGATATTTATTAGCATCTATAATATTATCTAAAAACCTTGATGAAATTCTTATCGCCTGTTCATATCTTGACCAATCAAATTCAAACATTCCATCTGCTTTTCTTTTGACAAAGTTAGATAGATTAATTGAACCTAGATTACAAGACTCATATGGATATAAAGATTGTTCACCACAAGGATTTGTAGCTTTAAGAGGACCTTCTTTTGCTTTAATACAAGGATTATATTTATTTATATTGTCAAAGAAGATAACACCTGGTTCTGCACTTTTCCAAGCACTCAATGAAACAAGATCTATAAGTTGATGTGAATCAATCTGCTTTATGGGATCCTTTGTTCTAGGATTCTTAAGAGTATATTTATTACTATTCTTATTGATAAGTGCATCCCAAAAATCACTCCATAAACCAATACTCACGTTAAAGTTCTCAAAAACTCCTGGTTTTGTCTTTGCTGTAATAAATTTTTCAATATCAGGATGCCAGACCTCTAAAATTCCCATATTTGCGCCACGCCTTTTTCCCCCTTGTTTTACCACATCTGTTATTGTATCGATAATTCGCATAAATGAGGCTGGACCAGAGGCAACCCCTGATGTAGAGGCGACAATATCTCCTTCTGGCCTTAGGTCAGAATAATTAATTCCAACACCTCCACCTGATTTAAATATCATAGCTGCATCAGAGGATGTTTTCATTATTCTTTCCATATCGTCTGGCATATCCAATACAAAACATGCTGAGAGTTGTCCTAATCTAGCTCCAGCATTCATTAAAGTTGGAGTGTTTGGAAGAAAATCTTTTGATACCATTAAAGAATAATATTCTTTTATTCGATCCTCATAGTTTTTGAATTTTCCCTGAAAAATTAATTTTAAAAGTTCTTTAAAGGATACTTTCATTTGTCCTTTTGAAGATAATTGGACATATAACCTAATTAATGATTCGAAATGGTATTTATTTAAATAATAAGAACCAATCTTTAGTTTAAGGTCAAAGTCACTAATTTTATTATAATAAGAAGTAGCTTCTGATATATTCTGGTTATAACCCCCACCTAAATGGAATAGGGATTGGTCATGTAATATATCAGATAATGCAACAAGAATAGATACTCTTTCAAACATCTCTTTAGGAGATTCTATTATTTCATTTGTATCATTTCTAAGAAGATATCTAGAAGATAAAACACGTAAAGAATTTATATCAAAATCCTTATCCACCTCATCAAGAGTTTTTTTATTGAGAATTTTCATTTTATCTTCCCGGATTTTTCTTCTTTCGTGTCTATACAAAATGTATGCTTTCGCTGTATCTGCTAATCCATCTTCTATGAGAATCGATTCTACAATATCCTGAACATCTTCTACGCTTAATATAATAGATTTATCAAATGAAGTACTATTGAGAGTCATCTTTTTTAATACTTTTTGAACAAGTTTTTTTGCTAATGGAAAATTAGGTTTGCCAGTTGCAATTAAAGCTTTGTAAATAGCTTGTTCTATCTTTGATTCATCAAAATTTACTAATCTGCCATCTCGTTTTTTTATTTTAAAAACAGCTTTATTTTTTGTTTTATCTATCTCAGAAATTCCCACATATCATCATCCTATTATTATTAACTTACCGAACTAATATATTTAAATTAT
>DATFCH010000249.1:0-7798 GCA_035253345.1 Nitrososphaeraceae archaeon | reverse complement strand
AAATATATTGTTCAAGATATCAGAAATTAAATCGGTATAAATTTATAGTGTCATAATGGAAAATAAATTTGATAATATAACTTGTTTAATGAGATACTAGTCGATTAATAGTTATAATAAATAAAAATATATCTTTAATTTATTAAATTGGATAAATAAATGAAAAAGAACCTTAAAGATTGTCTTCTAGTCAAACCAAATAGTACCAAAGTCAGTCTTAATAGCTTAAATTATAATTATTTGAACAAAATGGACAAGGAACATGTAGAAAAGATATTGAAGGAAGATCTGATGACTCATATGTCGGATTTACAATATAAGCTGTTTGCAGACAAGAGTCAATCGTTATTAATAATTTTACAAGGCATATCAGGAGCTGGAAAAGACAGTACTATAAGAAGTGTGATGGATGCTTTCAATCCGCAAAGTTGTCGATCTATATCTTTCAATGTTCCAAGTGAAGAAGAGCTTTCACATGATTATTTGTGGAGAATTCACAAAGTAATACCTGCAAAAGGTGAAATAACCGTGTTTAATCGCTCTCATTATGAGGATATTATTGAGGTAAAAGTTCGGAAATTGCAGCCCAAATCAGTATGGTCTAAGAGATACGAACAAATCAACCAATTTGAATATTATTTATCTGAAAATAATATCAAAATTATTAAACTATTTTTGCATATAAGTAAAGAGGAACAAATGAAAAAATTGGAAGAAAGAATAAGAAATCCCTTAAAACAATGGAAAATTACAGAAAGTGACATAACTGAAACTAATTATTATGAACAATATATGGAAGCATATGAAGAGACTCTTCGGAAATGCAGCACTGAATGGGCTCCTTGGTATATAATTCCTGCAGATATAAAATGGTTAAGAAATTTTGCAGTAGCTCAAATTATCGTTAATACTCTTAAAAATATGAAATTAAAATTCCCAAAACCAAAAATCGATATATCTAAATACATTAAATAATTATTATTATTGTCATTAGGATGAGTAAACTATCGTCAAACATTATTTAAATAAACTTAAACTTTAACTAACTAATTAACCTAAATAAAGTCACCATTAATATTGTATTTAATTTTGAACTATTATCCCCTTAAATTAGTCATCAATTATGGTTTCTATCCTCCTGATCTAATGTTGATGCTATAAATAAATTATATCCCTTCATTTTTTAATTCTATCATTATTATACAGAACCACCAAATCTATTAAATAATACAAAAACCATATAATTATATCATTACACAAAAGTAATGTAATGATAATAAGATGAGAAGGATCTGAGCCATGTCTTTTCTATCTTATTAGATAATAACATCAAATTTCTCAATATTTTCTAGGCTTATGAGTTAGAGTTATTAATAATTACTTTAATTAATACCAATTAAAAAAAAATAACTGTTATTGTTGTAGTAATTTAATTTTTCTTTTATTTATTCTCTTCACATTATCCTAAATTAGTAAAAATTATTATTAAAAAGTAAATAGGTAATATATGTAAAGTCTCAAAATTATATTAAAATAGCATTCTGGAACGTATGCAATCTCTTTGATATTGAAAAAAACAATTTATCTAGTGATTTTGAATTTACTCCTGAAAAAGGATATACAAAAGAAATTCGTGATATAAAATTGGAAAACTTATCAAAAATAATCAAATCTATGAATTTTGGCAAAGATAATGTATATACAGATTACCAACCAGATTTATTAGGATTATGTGAAGTAGAAAATAAAAATATAATATCTATGTTAATAGATAAAATAAATCCTAGTAAATATGAAATAGCAGAATATAATGAAAGTCAAGATTTACGAGGAATTGATACTTGTTTAATATATCCGAGGGAAAAATTTGAATGTTTAAAAACCAATGCATATAATATAGATTTTAGATACCCTTCTAGAGACATATTTGAAGCACATCTTAAAATTAAAGAAAATGATTCTGATCTTTTTGTTTTAGTAAATCATTGGACGTCAAGAAGAGGAAAATATGAAACAAGTCGATCTATTGATACATCAAATGCTAGGAATATAATAGCAGAAAAATGTGGGAAAGTAGTTGATAAATTACTCAAGATTCCAAAGGAGGAAATATTCAATATGCCTTCTAGTATATTCAATAGAGACCATTTGAGAAAACTTGACCTTGAATTGAACAAGAATGTTTTGTTAATGGGTGATTTTAACGATGATCCGTATGATGAAAGTGTTATCAAATATCTAAATGCTGTTCCAGATATCAATTATTGTAGAGAATGGAAAGAAATTTTTGAACTAAGAGCAAGGGAAGAAAGAACGTCTGTTGACGTATCATTTAGAAAATACTATCTAGAAGAAAGTGTGACATTATTCAATCCCATTATAAAATTGGTCTCTGAGCCTGAATTGATAGGTAATAACAATATCGAGTCAGATGTTCCAGGTGGTACTTTATATTAATGGAGAACAAAACGATGGAATATCTTTGACCAATTTATTATTTCTCCAGGACTATATCATGGAAAACAAAAATTGAAATTTAGAACAAACAGTATTAAATATATTATCAGGGCTTAAGACTTGTAGATAATCTTTCTCCTGATAAGTTTGACGACAATATCAATGAGTATTATTATTTAGATAGGACAAAGATTCATCCATCATTGAAGAATAATCCTATGGAATTTGCATATCAAAAAAAATATTATAATGAAAACAGCAAACAATATGAAGATGATAAGAGTCTTCCCACAGGCAGAGAAAAAAATACAGGTCATAGTCACCATTTTCCAATTATGTGTATAGTTGATCTTCTCCAAGATCGATAATAATTTAATTTAATTTTTTCTTTTAATACCGGTTTTCAAGTTTTTATTATGTAGTATTTATATAAAAACATAATAATCAGAAAAAATTTTTACTATTATGAGATCAAATTCTGTAAAAAATTTGAAAAAAACAATTAATATTTGTACTATCTGGAACTGATTTATTTACTATTAATCAATGAATTATCATTATTGGACATTCGACGTTTTCCGAAACTCTTCTCGAAACACTACCCAATGCTTTAATTTTTGATATTTCACTCAATCGTCGACTACCGATAATTATAAGATCTATTTTATTTTCTAAGGCGAATTTAAGAATTTGTTCACTAATGGGCTGTTCCTCGGTTGAAACTATTATCTTGAATTTTATATTTTCTTTCTCTAGAAGTGGATCTATTTTTTCTTTTGTCATTTTCAGCCATCCTTCCTTCAATCTATTTGCAATATTTCTTCTTGATTCTGCTATCGAATGTTTGTCATTATCTAAAATTAGCGATGGTGGAAGAGGGCTATGTTCTATTATGTGCAATATATAAAGTTCAGCATTAAATGCTTTGACAAATTCTTTGGCTTTTAAAAGAGCCTTGTCTGACATTTCTGTGCCATCATGAGGAAGTAGTATCTTACTTATCAACAGAAATCTGTGCTCCTCTTCTTTTTTTATTTATTTCACAAAAATATTTTAAATTTTTGTTCATATAATACTATAGACATTTACACATAAATAAGAATAAGGTTTTGCAAATATAGAATATTGTATATGAAAAGCCAATTGTAGAAAAATCGATATATGATTATGTTATAAAGAATAAACAAGAACATCGCATAAATAGTATTTATTTACAAAATTA
Source organism: Nitrososphaeraceae archaeon (assembly GCA_035253345.1). GTDB lineage: Archaea > Thermoproteota > Nitrososphaeria > Nitrososphaerales > Nitrososphaeraceae > TH1177. The sequence goes on along the minus strand of DATFCH010000249.1, from coordinate 4,119 downwards.
CATGCTCTTAAATTTATAAGAGAAGGTAGTATAATTATCGGTATTAGAACAATATATGAAGAACAACTAGTTATTGTGAATATAACAGATACTGGTTTGGGTATAGATCCAGAAATATTGGCACGATTATTTACGAAATTTGCAACCGAATCTGATGAGGGAACTGGTCTTGGCCTGTATATCTCAAAATGTATTATAGAAGCGTACGGAGGAAAAATATGGGCAGAAAATAATTTTGGTAGCCAAGGAGCAACTTTTTATTTTACTTTGTCTATCGCTACCTCGTTGAATAAAAATAACTAGGAAGAGGCGTAGGAGAGTGAATATAAACTAACAAGTTTAAAAAAAATTTTATTGGTTGATAATGAAGTTGATATAACTTTTGCATTAGAAAATGCATTAGAAAATTGAGTTCAAGGTGAATTCATTTAATGACCCTGTCATGGCTCTAAAATCTTATAAAAGATATTTTTACGATCTAGTAGTTCTTGATATAAAAATGCCAAAGATGGATGGATTTGAATTATATACTAAAATAAGAGAACTAGATCCTAATGTAAAAATCTGCTTTTTAACTGCAAGCGAATTATTTTACGAAGAATTTAGAAAAATGAGACTAAAACTAGGCGAAGAAATTGGTGAGGAATACTTTATTCAAAAACCAATTAAAACCGATGATCTCCTTGAAAAATTAAACAAACTAGTTATCAATAAATAAATAGTTTTTAACTTTGATTTACAATTTTGACAATATTGTTATTATTATGACTATCTTTATTACGTTTAAAATGTGTTTTAAAATAATACTTTAATATTAATACATATTAATATTCAAAATGAAGTTATAATAATAAATTTTAGTAAAAATAGATAATCGGATATTATCATATCTTATATATATCCATAATTATTCATTATAATTTATAATATCCATTATACAAGAGGAGTTTAGGAATGAGACAATATCATAAAAGATTCTATCTCTATGGAAAAACTGTTCCAGAATTACTTGATAAATTGAACGAGTTTACAAAACAATACAGCGTTGGAAATATTTTTGACGTATCAATAAATGAAGTATTAGACAAAGAAATAGAGGTTCATACAAATTATGATAAAAAAACTGAAACAGATAATAATTTTTCTAATAGTGATATTTCAGATAACAGTATAAAAACTACTGTTTTTAAATACTCTTATTATGCAATAGTTTTGATTTTAATAGAAGAATAATTATATTTAAGCAAAATTGATTAAGTATTCTACACTTCGAGAGTTATAGTATTTATCAATTTCATTCAAAATAATCATGGAGGTTTAAAATTTTAATTATCGTACCAATTAGTAACATAATATAACTAGTTTTTAAGAGTGAGTTAAATTATTTTATTTGATAATGTGAACATTCATTAAATGTGTGCATGCAAAATTAATTATTCTGTTTGCTCTTTAGAATTAGGTGTATTTATATAATTATCATTTTCTATAACTTCCTCAATTAGTATAGATTATTATAATTTTAATAAGTTATGATGTTAAAATATATTTATGAATAACAACGACGACGATAATTACCAAATATCATCTAAATCTATGTCAATAGATCACAATAACAAAGAATCGGTTGATAAATATAAAGAAAAAACAAAATCATTTCCAGATACAATAGCAAATAAAATATCTCAAAGGGACAATACCGTAAAAAATGAAATTGCAATAGATAAATCATCAAATGTCAGATTTATAACATTTGGCTTATTTACGTTAATAGGTTTTATAGTATTAATTTATACTATATTAGTTGCAGTTGTAGCGGATACCTCAATTCAATCTGCAAACATATTTTTTGTGGTCACTATTTTAAGTATTTCAATACTAGTGGGAACACTTGTGTATAAAATTGGCCTATTTAAATAGGCCAATTTTATACTTTATTTTGTAATATATTAAATCAATTATAGATTTAACGTTTTATATACAAACTTTTCATATTTTTCTCTTGGAGAAAGACCAACAATCCTGTTTATTTCTTTACCATTGTTAAATAAAACTAACGAAGGTATGGATTGAATATTGTATTCTGCCGCGATTTCAGGATTTTGATCAACATTAAGCTTAAAAACTTTTACTTTTCCTTCCAAAGAATTAGCTAATTGTTCTACAATTGGACTAACCATTCTACAAGGACCACACCATTCCGCCCAGAAATCAACCAAGACAGGAATATCAGAATTTAATATAACATCGTGCCAATTTGTTTTATTCAATTTATCGGTTTTTTCTATTTTACTTTCCACATTATTGTTATAATTTCAAATTATATGTAGACTTACAAATTTTAAGAAAGTCACCAGGTAGTAATTTGAACAATAAATACTAATGGTTCATTTTTATTTTTATCAGAAATATTCATTACCTAATATTTCCAGCCTATACAATAGAGTGTATATTGCAAAAGATAAACGTGGAATTTCAATTTGTTCTGGCTTAACGATCTTATATCATGTGATTTACTCTTGATATCGATATAAAAGATATGAAAGATTTCATAATTATTATATAGATTGATTAGATTTGTTTAAAACAAAATAATTTATAATTTGTTAATAAATACTATTTAATACTGTTGTCAATAATGTATTATCCAAAGCCGTCGATTTGTAATTGAAAAATATATAAAAATCTTACCTAATTTTTAGATCTACAATTTTTGTAATAATATAATAATTTTGCTGGATATTAAAATATATTAAATTTGAAATTTTAACTAATTTCAAAAAATTTTGGTTTAGAATTCATATCAATAAATAGTATTTGATAATAGTTACTTTGAACTATTGTAAATATTTCTAAAATAGTGGTTCCTGGTTCTTTTAGAATGTCTTTATGCTACAATTGAATAATTCTAATTATAACCTAGCAGTAAATAAAACTCTCCTAAATATATATGAGAAAAATTATTTTAATTTACAAATTAAGTGGAATTTATGTTGTTATAAAAGGATAATTAATTATAAAGGCTTTGTTTGATTGGTATTAGGGATGTCTATCTTCAATAAAGCATATTATAGAGTTTTTAAGCCTAAAAATATGACCTTAGGATTAATATTTGCAATTGAAGCTTATGAAGGAGCAATTCCTAAAATGGAAAGACAAATAGAGATGGCCAAACGTGCAGAAGAGTTAGAATTTTCGGCATTATGGTTTCGTGATGTTCCACTTTATGATCCTGATTTTGGAGATGTAGGACAAATTTATGATCCATGGGTTTATCTAGGATATGTGGCTGCACAAACAAAAAATATTTCTTTGGGAACAGCAGCTATAATCTTCTCATTAAGACACCCAATTGATTTGGCAAAATCAGCATTTTCCGTTGATCAACTAAGTAACGGTCGATTGATACTTGGGATAGCGTCTGGAGATCGACTCATTGAGTACCCTGCATATGGAATAGATTTTGAATCTAGGGATAGACGTTTTAGAGAAGCAGTTAATGATTTTCGGCAATTATATAATAGTTTTCCAAAGTATGAGTCAATATTTGGATTTTTAAATGGACAAGTTGATCTTTTACCAAAGCCTACCTCTAAAAAAATACCTTTATTAATTACCGGATTTAGTAGACAAAACATTCAATGGATTGCTCAAAACTCCGATGGTTGGTTAATGTATCCTAGGGAAATACTTTTGCAACAGCCTATTGTCAACAATTGGAATAATGAAGTAAAAAAAACTAAAAGTAAATTTAAACCGTTTGCTCAATCCCTATATATCGACTTAGTTAAAGATCCTGATGCGAATTTCGAGCGTATTCATCTAGGGTATAGATTAGGAAGAAACAAATTATTAAAACATCTTAAGGCTTTAAAGGAGATTGGTGTGAATCATGTTTTTTTAATCTTAAATATAGTAAACGTCCTGCTGATGAAGTAATAGAAGAATTAGGAAAATTCATAGTTCCACATTTTCTACCATTGGAAATTTAAATTTATGACCTAGAAAAATTTTAAATAGATATCTAGTAAATAGACACAATAATTTGATTCTTCATGCGATGAACAACAACGATAAAAACTAATTTATTCTAATCAATATATTATTATCTAAAATAAATAT
>DATFCH010000248.1:0-3187 GCA_035253345.1 Nitrososphaeraceae archaeon | reverse complement strand
AAGAATTATTTCATTTAATTGCTTTAATTCTTTAGAATATTTAATTTAACTGAGGATTTAGGTAAACAAAGATTAAAAAATTAATATAATAAATTTAGATACAAATAAATCATTTAAAGAAATAGTTCTCGCATTTTTGAAGAATTAAGTTCGTAGGAGTTATTGAAATTTTTTTCCAATTTATTTATTAAAATTTTTTATAATTATTTAAATAAACCAAAAAATCCTCCACCATCACTCTTTTCTTGCTTTTCTTGTTCTTTAACTGTAGGGGTTGTTACAGCCGCATTAGTGGATTCTTCCTTAGTTTCGCAGTCATTTTCAGGCAAATTATCTTTTTGAGTAGAATTAAAGTCTGTTATAGTGTCTGTTCCTTCACCGCAAATAAAGGTATCACTCCCTAATCCACCTGTCATTGTATCGTTACCTTTTCCTCCGATCAACATATCATTTCCTCTATCACCGTATATTCTGTCATGACCATCACCGCCGTCTATTTCGTCATTGCCTGCTTTTCCCTTTAAAACATCTCTACCATCGTTGCCATAAATGAAATCATCTCCACTTCCACCACTTATGTCATCTCCTGCCTCATTTCCTTTAATAGTATCATTGCCATCTAATCCTTTAATTGTATCTTGATTTATAGTACCGTTAATATTATCGCCATTATCAGTCCCATTAAGATTTTCTGCCCAAGCAAGGTCAACAATGTTGTTTTTATTTTCTTGTAGTTGATATTCTCCTAAAAAATAAATGCCTAGAAATACAAAAAATGAAGCAGATAATAAACCTAGTAATGGCTTAAAATTAAATTGTGAACCTTCTGGATTTTTATTACTTGATAACGGAAAGTCAGATTTCATTAAAAAAATATTAGCATAACTTTTGTTTAATTTATAATTGATATTTAGCATTTTGCTTATAGAATTATAAAATGCTTTAAAGAATTATTGAAAGATTTTTACCTAACATTGTTATGACATCTTATTCCAGTTTTATAGATTTTCTAGATAATAAAATAAATTATTGAGGATTTTATTAGGAATGTTAAAAATGTTTACTTTCATACCTTAACAATAGAGTGATAAATAATAATATTGATTTCATTTTAATATATTTATAATTCTTATTCTCAAAATAATTGGTCGTGATATAAAATTTATTTTAATTTCATATTTTGGTTTTAATAGCATGGTGCAAAGTTAGTTGAAATGTTTATTTTAGATTCTAAATCAGTAACAAGAGTGAATGTTATGAGTTTTATCTTTTCATTTCACTATTTCTTTTTTGAAATAATATTTATTATATATTAAATTAATTAAAATTGTAATTTAAATAAAATCAGTTTATTTCATTATCAAACGAAATTCTTTTATAGTCAAAAATTATTTTAAAAAATAATACTTATGTTTCAAATATTATAAGATATCTAGTAAATAATAAGTAACTTTAGCTTGTATTCTATGTTATAATATAATTCTCTTTCCAGAGAATGACATAAATAGAATATATAATTATTTAAAAAAAGAATTTTAGGAAAGTTGTTTAATTATCATTCATTTCAGACTAATTCTATATTCATACTTTTTATAATATCATTTACTGCTTTTTCGTCAATTTATATACCAAATAATTCATACCCCATTTACTCTGAGAATCAACCTACAAATGATTTTAATATTATAGCTACTGCGGATGTTGGATGTTCTCTAAGGGCACAAGAAAATATTAAAAACATAGAAAAAATGAATCCAGAATTATTTCTTGTTGCGGGAGATCTTAGCTATAAAAAAACACCAGATTGCTGGTTTGATATGACCAAATCTTTGGATTCAAAAACCAAAGTAACAATAGGAAATCATGATGATTATGAAGAAGAAGGTGTAATAGGGGATGATTTTAAAAAAGCAGTTCTTGATCACTATAATTTAAAAAACTCTTATTATTCTTTTGATTACAAAAACGTACATGTATTGGTGTTAGATACACAGTTGGAGATCTCAGTAGATACATTGGAAGCATTAGCTATAACTAATGAACCCAGTGGTACAGATAAACAACAAGAAAAGAAAAGCGAAGATAAAGATGCAAAAGAAAAAAATGATGAAAAAATTGAACCGTTGAACGAACGGTATCCTATAGTGAATTTAGATGTTTTTCTAAAGCAAAATTCAATTGATATAGAAGTTCCAAAACTTGAAAAGCTGATAAAATCTAATGCCAAAGTTCCAGCAATTAGTGTTGATGAAAATCAATACCAATTTGTACTTGATGATCTAGAAAAAACGAGTATGAATAAAAATATTGATTGGATCATTGTTTTATTTCACAAACCAATGTATTCTTCTATATCAAAACAATTTGAAGAATATATAATACGAGATAAATATCAAAATATTTTTGATAAGTATAATGTTGATTTAGTAATACAAGGTCATAACCATATATATGCAAGAACCTATCCACTTTCTTTAAATCCTTCAAATATTGCAGAACCTATTATAGACAAGATTAGTGATAATACGAACAATAATATCTTCACAAATCCTGATGGTACAATTTTTCTAGTAGTAGGCGTAGGAGGAGGAGAACTCCATAGAATAGTAGAAGAACCATATTATGTCGCAAATCAATATAATAAAGGATTTGGATTTGTAGATCTAAAAATTAATGACAAAAAGCTTGACGGAACATTTTATGACATCAATTTAAATTGTAACTTAAAACCTACCGAAAAAAAGGAGAAAGAAACAATGGATCTTGAATCATGTATACCTACTCCAATTGATCAGAATAAATTAAAGGTTATAGATCATTTTGCTATTGTCAAACAATAGTTGAAAATTGATTATATTGAAATAAATTACAGTTAATATTGATCCTGATCAAGAAGATCTTAAAATTGAAAACAAAAAGAAACTAATTTATACTATTATAATTTTTAAAAAACTCTGTCTTTAATTTACTATAGTTGGTTAAATATAGTAAGACCAAGTAATTGGATTTCTAATTATATTATATAATATACATTCTAGCAACATATTTTAAGAGATTGTAATAATTGAGTCTAGCCCAGACTAATGCTAAGGCTATTAAATCTCAGACCTCCTTTTTTTATATATCCAAAAATGTTCCTTTGACAGGACCATTAGTACGCCTAGAGAATTGTATTTATATATTGCAG
>DATFCH010000247.1:0-5146 GCA_035253345.1 Nitrososphaeraceae archaeon | reverse complement strand
AAAACAGAAGAACTAGTTAAAAAAATAACTTCTATAATAAATCTAAAATAAAGCCCTTAGTAATATAAATTATTATTTAGGTATTACGTCATATCAAGTTATTCGTCTTTAGATCATATGTATATTTATTTAGACTTATACAAAAGAAGAAAAATATATCGATATGTTCAATCCCATCAATTATTTTAGAATCTGCACATAGAGACAACAAACCTGTTCCACTGATTATCCTTCCATCATCATCTGTTATCACCGTATTATATAATATCTTCTTTTTTATGCTAGTGTGGTAATTTTGCTAGAATCTTTAGTTTTACATTTTGGATAAATTTACCTGTATGATTGGCGATTTCTAGCTGATAACCAAATTCATTTGCAAACAGTTCGATAACTTCCAATAGATTTTCACTAAATATATTTTGTAATAATTGTTCACCGACTATGAATACCCTGGCTACCTTCATTTCCTTCTCTATATCAATTATGCTACTATCTATCAAAAGATAATAATTGTCAAATTTTTTTAGAACGTATATTACTTTAAAATTTTGAATATTTACTATCTTCTTACTATCTAGATTCTCTATAGAATATATTACTTTATCTAAGGATATATTAAAACGTTTTAAATATATTTCATCTGTATCTTCATCTAAATAATTTTCAACTGTAGTGTATATATTTAGTTAATTATATTTAGTAGTTTTTGTATATTAGGAAAAGTACTACTTAATATCTTCCTTTAACTAGTTAAACATTCATTTAATCTAATATAAATTTTAAACATGATAACTTTATAGGAGAAAAGACTTGTTGTTTTTTAAATTTTTTCTAAAATCAAATACTAATACTATTTAGTTCAACTATTTTATTGTAATTAAATTTAAAAAATTCATAGTCATAACTTTAGTTTTTAAAAATTTTTATTCCTATGAAACATTTAACATATATTTTTTAACCGAAGAAATTGAAAATTCTTTTGAAGGACTTCTTGGCGGTGATTTTGACACGTTCCTAGAGGAATTAGGAAATGTAATAGATGTGAAAATAAATTAAGTAGAGGTAACATTTAGCAGCTTTGAAGGTATGTGTTTAGCACTTGATGTACCATCCGGACAATTAGAAAATGTATGAGGGGACTATAACTGATGCAATAGCTGAATTTACCATTCTTACTATAGAATGCCTGACCTGTGTAGCTAATGATATTGGTCTACCATTACCTGATTGAAGGTCAAATGACATATCACTTCTTGTTATGAATTTTCAATTTGAAATATAGTTAAGTTATACCAATGAAACTATCAATAAGTATTTCAGTTATATCTTAAGCAATTTTCATTTATATTATGAATAGAAAAAACCTACTGTTTTTATAAGTTTCTAATAATAAAAGCTAAATAATACAAAGTAGAATCCTACTTTATGGACAATTTCACTCCCAACATTCTTAATTGTAGATGAACCATACTATTCGAATATAAAGTAATTTGATTGACTTTCTAATGTACTTGGAAACATTTTTATTTATTATCTATTTATTAGACTCAGATTTTGTATTATCTTTATCAAATCCTTTCTTATCCAAGCGATCACTCATATTATCTCTCACTTCGATTGCTAACTTAACATAATCTTTTACATTAGTTTCTGTAACTTCAGAAGAAAAACCTCCAACCTGTTTTTCCATTTCTTTCTGTTGTATTTGTATAATTTTTGTTACCTTTTTTTCTATTTCTTGTTCCATTTGTGCAGAACCAATTGTACCAACAAGATCATGAACAGATCCTTTAATTGATTTTCTTAAAGAAATATCGTGAGATATTGATATTGCTGAAAGATACAATCCAAAACTAAACAAGTAAGAAGATAGTAGAACTAGAGAATGAGCAGCAGCTCCGTATGTTGGTTCTATCGCAGAAGTTGAAAGTGAAATACCAACAATAGTATCACCAATTCCTACCATTATAAGATAATCCTTTAATTTTGACGATGCCAAACTTTTTACAAATATAAAAAAGACAAGACCAAATAGTATATTTCCACCTATGGTTCCAATTCTAAATAAAAGTCTAAAAAAGTAGCGGTATTGTTCATCAACTCCAGATAAACTTTCACCTGCAAAAAAGCCAGGAGCCTTGCCAATCATATAAAATATTAAGGGAAGAGATAAAATAATCAAAAGTAGCAGGGGGAGTTTCCCAAATCTCTGATAAAGAGAACGTAAAAGTGTGGAAGATGCAATCCATCTAAATACAAATGCTATGGGTAGTACTGTGGAATTTAATAGATTATAGTATACTAAACTTGAAGTTGGTATGATATAAAGAATCGTAGTATGTGGATTTACTATTTTGTATATTATTTCTCCATCATATTTCTCAGAAGGTTTATACAAGAATGATGATTCAATAATGGCTCCTGGTAGAGTCTTTTCTTCTATAATTTGTACCATTAATAATTTAGTACCTGCATCTTCTAATATTGATGAGGCAAGTGTAAACGCTGCAATTCCATAGAATAAGATTACTAAATTTTTATATCTACTTAGTCTATACCATGAAAACAATTTGTATGTTATAAGTCCGAGGACTATGCTTGCAGTGACCGAACTAACTGCAAAGATGAGAGGAGACAAAAATCTGTTACCGTTGTTATTGAAAAGCATAAATAAGAGCATTAAGAATAAGGAAAATTGAATTACAATCACAGTCCAATGCATTATATTAATAATTTTAGACTTGCTTCTTATCTCCTTGCTTACTTGTGTAATATATCCTAATAGCACCCAAGATCCTACTCCATATCCAATAAATACTGTCAAAATAAACATAAGAGTCTCCATATCATTAGTATAAGGTAAAATCTGACGTGTCATCAACAGATCAATAATTACAATGAAAATTATGATAATTCCAATTATAATTGGGATTTTTCTATCACGCATAATAGGTATCTGGAGAAAGAAATATTTTTCAAGGGATATCCATCGTGAAACTAACTTAACTAACCAAAAACAATGTTCAACTTTGAAATATATAAGGATAGTATGTTATTGATTAAAAACCATAACCCTCTAAGGATGGACTATTATCACAACAACAGAGGATGTTATGGTTAAGTTTATACTTTTTATTCTTCATCTTCTTGGCACGGATATATGAATAGTCAGTATAACAGTTTAGTGAAGAATTTATTTATAATTTGATTAACTTTGTTAGTTAACAAAATAGAGTAGTGATTAAAACCATAGCCTTCTAGGGAAGCCACCTAACCCTTAGAAGGTCATGGGATGAAGCAGTTTGTGAGATAGTTTTTTTTATTGATTGCAGACCAATTATTTTTGTATAGTAAACTATCTTGTAAAAAATACTATTTAATATTTGGAGAACGAAGTTAATTAGAAAAGCCCTAGTCTCCAGTACAAAGACAAATTGGCAGTAGTAGTAGGAGACTACACCATAAATGCATGTATATGTTCGATTAATAAATTAAAGGAAATGAAATTTTAAAAAATTTTATATAATTATTATAATATCATAGCCTACTATGTAAAGACAGACAGACCATTATTCTATAGTAGGCTAGGATTAACTACGTCTTTATTCCTTGTAAATAAATTATACATTAGAAATTATATATAATTTATTTAACTTTTGTTAATTAACACGGTAGAATATAATTAATTAGAAGCAACCATAACCTTCTAAGGGTGCCACTTAAACCTAAACCTTTCGAAGGCTATGGTAGAGCAATCAATTTGGATGTTGTTTATATATATTCAATATAAAAATATAAAAATTTTTGCGAGTTGTTATATTATTACTAAATTTTTAATTATCTTGATCATAGTTTTCCATCACTACAACTCCTACAATACCTTTTTCCTAATCGAATAATCGGATCCTTTATTACTTCAATTAATTGCTGTCTTTCCAAGGATCTTTCAGTGGAGTTTGAGGATTCCACCTATTGTTTATAAAATTATTCATTTGATTACGGTAGGAAATTCATCGTTTGCGTTCATTAGCTACGTTGCAATCGTGAGTTTCCGACTGAATATATCTGCTGGTCAAGATAGTAGTAATCCATACCATTTTTCTTAAAAATTATAATGTACAAATTGAAATCACAAGTATAGGAAAAATTTATCGCTAACAGTTTCACCATACATTGAATTGTTAGCGTCGGTTGTCATAAACAAAATAGTTCTCTGAACTTTTGTTTACATAAGATTGTTATATAAGAATTTGTACTAGTGATTATATCCTCGACTTGATTTTTTCGTTGTTAGCTGTAACATTTCCTCAACGGATTAAGGAGCAAACAACATTTCTTTAAAATTGTACTATTTGATTTTGCGGCTCTGTAGAAAGCATCATAGCTAGCAACACTCTACCATCAATTATTGAATAAACAACAATCAAAATATGTTAGATTAGCAGATCAACTATTACGTATTCTCAAACATTGCAGAATTCCATTATACTTGCATAGAAAGAGCAATCACATTTACACAGTATGGCAACACTTAGCCCTAGGGACAATAAGGTACTATGAAGAAAGAGTTATTGAATGTTTAAAGATTGGTTGGTTAAAGCGTATTATTTGAGATTGTTTTTACAACTATCCAAACCACCACATTATACAACATTACAAAAATTTAGATATATTCAATATGATTGCCGCTAGCAAAGGTAATGTCATCCTTTATAGTCTTTACACGTAAAAGACACAGGTTTGCTGGAATAGATTCAATTAGATTTAAAAATAAATCATGCATCTGAGTATTTTCTCTTAGCAGCAGAACAAAACTACAAAATAATATGCTAAATTGTCAACTGGTGGAGACAGATGTATCACAACAAATTGTCTGTTCTATAAAGATAAGATGAGCTCCAACAAGATATGACAATATAGATTTTAAACCAATTGTATTAAAATATCAAAAATAGAACCAGTATCAGTAGTTGTTGCAGAAAAAGGCTAAGACAACAAGAAGATATGTATTATCCCATAACATCTGTTACACTCTTTTAATAGGCAAGAGTAAGGAGTGTTGTTACACCAGATGCAGTATAAACGAGATTTAGAAAAGAAAAGAAGATGGTGTATAAGACGCAAACTGGAAGAAGGATGGAAAGTA
>DATFCH010000246.1:0-9180 GCA_035253345.1 Nitrososphaeraceae archaeon | reverse complement strand
AGATTATTTTTGATATCAGACTACAGCTAAAGCTCTAATAGGAGAGCCTGATGCTCTATACAATTTGAGTGGAATTGCTAATAACTTGAAAATTTTCTTTTTTATTTGATCTAAATTGCAGAGATTTTCTATTATTATTATATTATTTTTTAAGAGTACTTTATGAACTGAAAAATCGGTATCTATCCCTGCATCGATACTGGGACCATCAATTGCTACGGCATTAATTTCTTTATCAGACAGATAATTAGCTGCCTCCAAAGATAGACCAGGATTTTCAGATACATATTTTTCAGAATTGCGATTATATTCCCATCCTGTTGCAAAAACAATAGCGTCATTTTTTTTAATATCTATACCGCTACTAACTATATCTTCTACGGAAATAAGTTGATTAGATGATTTTGAAATTTTTAACAAATGAACATTTTCCATAAAAAATCTATTTACATCTAGATTATCAATAGGCTGTGCTTCTTGAATAAAATGTGATGGTGCATCCATATGAGTTCCCGTATGTGTGCTTAAAAAAATTGCTTCTGAATCATAACCATCCGTACTGTATTTAGTCCACTGTAAAAAATAAACATTGGGAGAGCCTGGAAAAAGTTTGATATTTGAAGTTATAGTTTGGCTTAGATCAACAATCATATTGTTTTCATGGTAATTCTTTCTTCCTTTTAATTATTTCATATCCGTATAGAATAGGTAGATAAATTTTACAGTATGTTGCCTTTTGGTTAATTTGTAGCCATAACTAAAAAATAATATAGACTAAAACACTATTTCTTTTATTCTAATACAAAAATCACTTCCACTAGAATATAATTCTGCAATAGCTGTGAATTCGGATCCCTTTTTTAAGAGGTTTCTAGGTCCATCATAATCATAATAGTTTAGCAATGCATACCATTTTTCATTTACAAGAACATAGGCTTTGCCAGATAAAATTTTATCAATGTAGATATTATATTTTGTTCCAGTTGATTTGTTTGGTATTCGATTTAAAATTATTATTTTATTATCATTTTTTAATTGAATTAAATGATGTTTTTCTAATTTCTTTAACGCTTGTAATATAATATCATTATCAAAAGAGAATTTTTCACATAAATATGATAAGTTAATTAATGTTTTATTATTTCTTTCCTTTAATAAAATATCATAAATATAGCGGTATGCTTTATCAACTAACGAACTCTCATTTTTTGTTATGAATTTAGTTTGCAGTTTTGGAATATTATCTATTATTACACTTTCAGTTTTAATTTTTTTAAATATCTTTTTATCAATACCGTCAAAATTAGAAACTTCTTTAGTTAATTTTTTTTGTTCTATATTTTTTATATTTGTTTCAATATATGCTAATTCTAATTTTGTTAGAGGATCATATGGTGGTGGAGTAATTCGTGGAATTGGTTTTAAAATGGTTTTCATGGAATTAAAAATTGTTTTCATTTTTTCTATTCGTCTTTTACTTGCGTATAATATACGCATGTCTACAGTATCTCTTGATGCTAGAATTATTACATTTCCACGTGATTTTCTTCCGGTTCTACCTTTTCTTTGTATGTGTCTAATTTCACTGGATACTGGTTCATAAAAAACAACTAAATTAACATCAGGGATATCTAAACCTTCTTCTGCTATAGAAGTGGCAACAAGTACGTTAAATTCTTTTTTTCTGAATGAATCTAAAATTAATGTTTGTTCGTTTTGATTCATTCCAATATCATTATCTCTACTCGATTGTCCTACAAATCTAAATGATTTGATTCCAATTTTATTCAATTCATTTACAATATGTGTTGCGGTATCTCTGTAGTGAGAAAATACTAAAATTTGAGATTCAAAATTATCATTTAATAAAATAGAGTTAGTATTATTTCTAAAATTTGTTAGTTTCTCTTTTTTAATTAGATCAATAAGATAAATAAGTTTAGGATGTTCAGTAATATTTTCTAATAATTTAAAAACATCTTTTGTTCGAGGATCTTTCAGAATTAAAGAGTGTGCTTTTCCTTCACTTGATTGCATTCTCTTTATGAAGGTTTTTAGCGAAAATGGTCCTTGACTTTCTATTAGTTCTATACAATACATCAAAGAAAGAGCAGCAGATTGATTCAATAAAGCTAGATATACAGATCCTTTTTCTTCATTTAATGAATCTTTTAAATTCCTTTGAAGAATCTCTCCAAGTTCTAATAAATCTCTTTTAAATACATAATCAATATTATTTTTTTTTATTAATCCTCTAAACATTAACCATTGTAATTTTTCATGTAACATAGATTTGAATATAATAATAATTTGTTTATATGTTTCTGGTAATTCTACAAATTCCCATTTTAATTCTATAGGATTTACATATGGTTTCACATCTGAATCATCCTCATTTCGATATTCTATATGTTCTGTATAGAGGTTATTACATATTTGTTGTATTCTAGTTTTGTCTGAACCAGGACTTGCTGTCATAGCTAAGATTATAGGATATGATGATTGTTCCATGTATTTTTTAGAAATAAGAGTATAAGCATAATCTTTTATAGCTCTATGAGCTTCATCAAAAATTATCAAGCCAAATTCCTTCAAGGTTAATCTAGATTCATTTAAATCGTTTCTTATTACTTCAGGTGTAGCAAAAATTATCTTTAGTGTTTTATTATCCCATACCGTTTTTCTCATAGATGGAGAAACTTTGCCTGTTACCAACATTGTTTGATCTTCTGATACTTTAAGAAATGATAAAAAGGAATTTAAATGTTGTAATACTAATGGCCGAGTGGGTGCCATTATCAATATCCTACTATGCTTAAAGTTACATAAAATGTCGGCAGCGATCAATGCAGAAATAACAGTTTTACCTAACGATGTAGGTAAAATAATTAATGAATTTTTACCTTTTGATGAATTAAAAATACTATTTTGATATAATCGAGATTCCATAGATTTATCCTTTATCAAAGGTTGTACTACAAATTTTTGGCTTTTAGATGTATGTTCATTTTCATTACTAAAGTCTGACATGTGCAAATATATTTATTGAAATTATACTTGGTCGAAACCAATTTAATTCTTTTTATTTTTACATATTGATGATAAACTTTATTCTGATTTGATATAAATTTAATATGATAAATATTATTAGAAATAAAATTATTTATATATAATTTTAAAAAAATAAAATAATATTTACATCCTATTAGTAACATGTCTAAGTAACATATAATGATATAAAAGTTTCCTTAACTATAAAATAGTATTATATCTATAAAATATTATTATATATTTTTTAAAGCCTGTTTTCTTCTAATGCTAGTATTAATTTCACTAGTTCCAGAAGATATAATTTCTATAAGTTTTGCATTTTTAGAATTTGGTTTAATTCTTAGTAAACGTCCAAGTCTTTGGATAAATTCTCTTTTGCTTCCACTTCCACTAACTATTATTCCTAATTCAGCATCAGGAACATCTACGCCTTCATCCAAAACTTTTGAAGTTACCAAAACTCTATATCTACCCTCTCTGAATCCGTTTAGTGCGTCTTCTCTTTCTTGTTTATTAGATTTATGAGTTATAAAAGGTATTAGAAACCGATCAGAAATTAAATAAACTAATTTATTGTGTTGTGTAAATATTATTGTCTTTTTATCACTATTTTCAGTAAGAATTTTGGCTAATTCTTCAATTTTGGATTGACTGTTTAATGCAATATCAAAGGCTTTATTTCTAGCCAATAAGGCATTCCTAGCATTTTGGTTTTTCCCAGAGATCATGATTAATTTTTGAAGTCCAAGTTGGCTATATTTAATTCCAAGCGTACGTAAATAAGACAAATATTGATTATAATTTTTTTGATATTCTATTTCTTCCTCAGGTAATAACTTGACATATCTTTTTTCAACAGTGAATGATGCAAGGTGTTTACCTCTAGCTAACTCATTGATAGTTGACTGATATACTATACCTCCAACTAATCTAGGAAAATCCATATGTAGACTATCTTCACGTTCATATGTTGCTGTTAAACCTAATCTATAAGGAGATGCAAGTTGTTCTGCGATCGTTCTGTATCCTGGAGCAGCCAAATGATGTAATTCATCAAATATTACAAAATTAAATTTGTTGCCTAAAAAAGATGATCGAATATAAGCGGAATCGTATGTAGATACAGATATTCCATTGACATTAAATACACCACCACCAATATTACCGATCTCAATTTTTGGAAAATATTTGGATAAAAAGATTGTCCATTGTTCCATAAGATCTAACGTTGGAACTACAATCAATGTAGAAGAATTTATTATCTCGATCAGTTTGATAGCTATTATAGTCTTCCCAGAACCTGTAGGTAAGATCATGCAACCTTTCTTTCCTGCATTGATCCAATTTTCGATTGCTTTTTTTTGATATGGTCTTAAGGATAAATTGCTATTTTCCATTATCAAATTTTGAATAGGAATTAGATCCATAACATTATTTTCATATCTAATTTCACTGTTTTGTAAATATGTAATAATATCTTGATAATGCAATGCTAGCGCTCGTAATTGATTTGTTCTTGGATCTATTAGCGAATGTGGAATTTGATTTATTCCAGAAATAATAATAGATCCTTTATCGTAGTAAAGTATTACTTTAGTGTTTATCCGCAATTGATATCCAACCAATCATATCTCTTAAAAAGAATCCCATTCTAGTTTGTTTATATAATAATTAATATGTAGGTTGTTTTCGCCATGCAAAAGCCATAAAAACAAATGGAATTAAGAGTATAGCAGTAGCAATAAGAACAGGCTGCATTACTGCGCTATCCACGGGGATCCCGACTGCATAAAAATAAGGAAATGGGTATAATCCTGAAACAAAAAACCAGACAGCGATGAGCATAAGAATAATTGGACCATTTCTTTTTAGAAATCCTGAAGACTTTTTATTTGAAATCGCACATCTTTTGCATTTTCTTTCTGATTGAATCAGACATGAAGAGCATACATTTTGATTACAATATGCACAACTTACATTTCCAAACCTTGATCCGCAGATGTAGCATTGATTCAATAATAATAGTAAATATGATCGTAAATGACATATTTATTATTTATCGATAGTTTAATGTCATCGATTAAAAATAAAAATGAAAAATAATATATTAAATCAAAAGATCAAGGACTAAATACTTTATAACTTTGAAAATAAAAAAATAAAAAAATTGATATATCTTTTTTTGTTGTTGTTGTATTTTTATGGGATAGATCTGCTGTATAATTTTCCTTCTAATGCTAGTTTGTACATTTCTGCAACGTACGGGTTCTTTGCTGGTGATTCAGCTCCAAGTTCAACTAAACGTGCATAGACTCTTACTACATAGGCAAGAGCACCCATGAAAGCTACAACTACACCCATGTTAAACATCCAGTGGTTAGGTACTGAGAAGATTTCTTCTACGAACCAGAAGTGCCACATCTCGTTAACACCTATGGTAAACATTGTGGCCAAGTAACCAATTATGGTTATCTTTAATCCAGTATTCATAGAGTTGTTTGGACCTCGTAGAATTGGAACTCTTCTATCATACATAGCAACAAAACCCCAACCTAAGGGTAGTGCAATGAAGTGACTGTATAACCACCAATGAGCTGGTGTAAATGCAGAATCACGTATAGCTGTTTGATGCAATGATCCGTCGACAAAGTTATCGACTTCTACTGATGCAGCAATAGAACCTAGCATAATTACCATTATGTAGATCTTTTTTAATCTTTGAATTTCAACTTCTTTTGGTATTAATGCGGGCATCTGAGCCATATCGATCAATAGTATCTCTGTAAAGTACAATATAAGGGTGTATTTAAAAAATAAAAGGTAAAAAATATAAATATTATTATAAATTCTAGTTTTCTTTAATTAATATTATAATAGCAAATATAATAATATAATATTTATATTATAAATGATATAATCGCTGGTGATTATCATTGATGATTAACTTACTAAACTAAATCTGTCCGAATAGGCATAGGGCATACTATAATGCTTTACTTTTCTCATACCTCATAGTCAATTATCATAAGTTGTATTGTGTACTGGTATGTATCAGCCTTTTCTAATAAAAAATTATTTTAGTTATCTTTTTAGTTCTCTAATAATGAAATTTTCTTTTTCATTATTGATAAATGGAATAACTTTTTCCATTATTATTTTATCAAAATCATTCTCTTCAAAATCCATAGTCAAAAGCAAGTAATAGCTATCATTGATTGGAATTATACATCTACTCAATTTGGTGTATCTCCTAAACAAATATGTTAATTTACCCATTTTTGGCTCTAGCTTAAATCGAGTTTTATATCTATTTATTGTATTTTTTGCAAATTCATGAGTTTCTTCTTCAGTAAGTAGCAGGTTTAAGCCTTTCCTGTATTGTTCCTTTATAGTAATTCCATTTGCATCTATTATACCAACCCATCTTATCGATGTATGAGAGTGCAGTATATTATTGGTAAAACCATTTAGAATTTTGTTAGTATCGCTATTATCATTTATTGCTGAAGACATTTAATTAATGTTATAATTTTTAATTGTGTTAAAAAAGTTATTTAAATTGATTAAGTAATAATCATCTAATTTTATTTATGCTAAAAATAACAATGATATTTGCCAGTAAGCGTTCAAAATTCTATGCTCTTTGATCTCATCTACTTTTAATAATAATCAAAACCAGAATGTTATTTCTATACATGTTAATAGTAAAAAGAGATAGAACATTTAGAATATAATTTACAAATATGTGAAGATCATTAATATATGCAGTTAATACATTGGCAATTAAAAATCGTATCAAAATATTTTATTCAAATAATTTACAAGACTTAGAAAAACAGCTGAATGAGTTTTATGCTGGTCCAGAATTACAAGAATTGGTAATGGTAAAATTTGAGATTAATACTTACCCCGCAAAAGTTATCGTAGAATATATTCCAACTGTTACAACATCTTCTGTTGTTATTAACTAACCAATTATTTTGTTATTTACATAGTTTTACTCATAACGTTGACTCGAAAATCATTTACCATTACCTGAATAACTTTCCTTATTACTATGCAAGTTTCTATCTAATATGGGGAATTAAAATATTTTCAATACATGGAATTTTAATTCATATATTATCTTAATAATATTTATGTTAAATGTTATCTTTTATAAATAAAAACAAATTTGTTAATTTGTAAATTTATAGAACTATTATAATTAGAACATAAATTCAGAGTATCGATTGCTTTTATAATAGATTATCTATCTACTATTTTATGTTATGCAGATTTATTAGAATCATTTTCATTATATAAAACATTAGTATATATTTTTCCAGGTTTAGACACATAGGCAGGAATTCCCACTCCTATAGCAATTATTGCACTTTTCTGATTTGAGTGTGGAAGAAAAGATTCTATTACTTCATTATCATAAAATGTTGAACCAGAAGCCCCTAGTCCTTGAGAATATGCTGCAAGATAAATTTTTCCTGCGCAAATTCCTCCTTCTAATTGAACACTTCGATAGCCACGATTTCCTAAACTTTCCAAAATTTTATCAAGATTTGTCAGAAGAAAAAATACTACACTTGCATCACTAAATAACTTTTGATCCAAACACAAATGTCCAGATATTTCTCTAGTACATCCTTTTTCAAGTTCTTCTATTTTATTTTCTAATCGATTATAGTAATATTTACCAGGTTGTAAATTAGTGACTGAATTTGCTATTAAATATATTTCAATAAGATTTTGTTTATCTGTAATAAAATCAAAAGGTATGTTAATACTGGCAAGATAAAGTATGTCTTGAAGTTGAGTTAAGGTTATGGGTTTTTTTGAAAATCTCCTTGTTGATCCGCGCTGTAAAATTAGATCTCCAATACTATATTTACTGTTAATAAGATTATCATAATCATGTTTTTTATTAGTATAGGAATTAAAAATTTTTTTATTTGACATCGATGAAACCCATTTCTTAATTTCCTCTGCGTTATTTAGATAAGAAAATTCATGAATTTTCCATATTTCTGGATAAATAATTTCTCCATGTTTAGAAATTGGTCTGGTTTCACAGTTTAGAGTAGACAGTTTATTTTGATCAAATTGTTTAGCTTCATCATAGGTGTAATCACTGCCAATTGTAGCTAATGCTATAGTAGCTTCTTTTTGATTCTCTAATCCAAGTAATCTATTAATGAGTTCGTCTTGAAATCCTAGAATGATTTGAGAAGAGAAACAATTATTGTTGCACAAAGCTAAAAAGTTGGCTAAAATCACTCCTGCATCCCAAAACCAATGCCGATAAGAGCGTGTTTGATATTTCCATGAATTTCTCCATGCTAAGGAAGTAAAAATAATGGTGATGGGGCTTTGAATTATTCTCTTATTATTTCCAGTAGCGGAAAATAAGATTGATCTAAAATCTCCTTTTCTTAGCTTTGTTAGAGTAAAATCGGCTGGACAAAAATGATAGACACCGGCATCGAGACTTTGTATATTTTGACAGATTAAATATACTTCAATTGGATATAATGCACCAGTGGCTGATGCTGCTCTCATATAATATATATTATTATTAAAATTCATTTTCCTCGTAATTCCAGCGGAAAAGAAAAGAATTTGGGTCAATATGTTTAGATCAATTTGTTTTTGTTCCGTTAAATTCGAATTTGAGTTTATTATTGTTTGCTTTAGACACATTATAGAATCTTTATTAGGATATGTAAATGAAGTTGGTAAACTTATCTTTTGTTTATTTAAATATAGTTTAAATGGAAATGGTTTATTTTCCCAATCCATATAATGACTATTTAGATAGACACTTATAGGAGAATGTTTCGTAATCTCATGAAATTCGTATGCAATTTTGATATTTTGATTCAATGAATATTAATTATATTAGACCAAAAAAATTATTTAAAGAGACCTGTTATTTGGCCCCAAATATCATCTAAGATATTTCCACCTTTTTCAGTAGTATTTGCAGCTGGTGGTGCTGTCTCTTGTGCTGGTGGTGCTGTCTCTTGTGCTGGTGGTGCTGTCTCTTGTGCTGGTGGTGCTGTCTCTTGTGCTGGTGGTGCTGTCTCTTGTGCTGGTGGTGCTGTCTCTTGTGCTGGTGGTGCTGTCTCTTGTGCT
>DATFCH010000245.1:0-7467 GCA_035253345.1 Nitrososphaeraceae archaeon | reverse complement strand
ATTTACTTTTATAAAAAATAACAAAAAATAAAGAAGTTACCATTCAATAGGCTTTCCATCAAAGAAAAAGCCTCCCATTGGACCATCATCAGGTAATGTACAAGCCCATACTATTCCTTTTACTCCTTCCTCGACGGGTCTTCCACCGCGTCCACCCATATCTGTAGCTACCCACCCAGGATCAATTGAATTTATCAAAATTCCTGTTCCTAAAAGCTCTGCTGCTAATTTGCGAGTAATTGCATTTAATGCTGTTTTAGAAATACTATAAGCAGGAGATCCTTTTCCCATAAAATGTAAAGAACCTAATGAACTTGATACATTTACTATACGTCCGTATCTGTTTTTTTTCATTATAGGAATGAATTTTTTAGATAGTCTCCAGGGTCCTAGAAGATTAGTTTCAAGAGTTTGATTTACAATTTCAAAGTCTATATCTATGACCGATTGCCATGTATCATAGAGAATACCCGCATTATTAACTAATACATCTAACCGCCCAAAGCGCTGTATTATATTATCATGTACATCATCTATACTATCTTGCTTTGAGACATCCATTTGATAGAAGATAATATCTAGATCTTTCTTCTCCCTTAATTGGTTAACAGATGCTTTTCCTTTAGTTGAATTTCTGGCAGTTAATATAACAGTATGACCTAATTGTGCTAATTGATGACGTGTTTCAAATCCCATACCACGATTACCTCCACTAACTAAACAAATTCTTTTTTCCATGTTCACCTAACTAGTATTACATATATGATTAATCTTATAATTTTATAAAAGAAAAATAACATAATATATCTTTGTTAAACTTTAGTAGCTATCATTTGCGGATTAATTCTACAATCAACCCATTATTTATTAAATAAAGGATTATGCTTCGACTCAAAGATCTGAAATTCAAAAAGGTTGTAAAGGCGAAGTGTATAAGTATTTAGAATAATAACTTAATTTACAATATTGTGTTATTTACTCATTTTTATTTTGAATACGTTGAGAGGAACATTATTTTTTATTAACCATTAAATTAATTACTCCTACCATGGATTGGGGATGATATTCACAATAATATTTTAACTGTGTATTATTTCCATTATACTTAAAAATTAATTCTGCCGAACTGCCATGTTCTATTTCATCATTTTCGGTTAATTTATTTCCATCTAGTGATTCTATAATTAACTCATGTTCTTGGATGTCCTCTGGAAGACTAGTTGTTATTATTTTATAATATTCGTTGTTGTTGAAAGTAAGAATAGGATTATATTTTCCATTCTCATTTTTCCACAAATAAGTAGATTGAATTTGGTCTGCTATTAAAGTAATTGTATTATTTTCAGAAATTGGTACTGTTTTATCAATTGATCTAAATGATTTATCATCATCCATTTTATCATCATGACCTTTTTTTCCAAATGTCTCGATCAAAGTTATATTTCCTATGTTATTGAACAACAAAATAATTAGTATTAATGGAAAAACTATTTTAAAAGTTAATTTATAATCCAAATGATTAAAGATATCTTAACTCTAATTAATAAGATTTATTATTCAAATTTAAGTTTTTTTATTAATTCTTGCTACTTCTGAAATTTTTACCAATATCTTTATCTATCGATATACCTATTACAAGATTGCAAAATATACCAAAGAGTGATGAAAACTCAAATAACTGCTAAATTATATGATATAAATAAGGAAGAGGCAAAAGCATCTCTACATGTTAAAAAAGTAATACTCTAGGATAACAAGAAAAATATACTCTTCTATTCATATTTCTATATGGATTATAAAAAGAAATTATACTATTATTATTATCTTGTTATCGATTTAGAATGTTCTTCTTCTCAAAATATCCCCTTAAATATTCAAATTGAAAAATTAGAGAAATTAAGACTTTGTGTTAATAAAATTTTAAACTCTAAAACTGACAGACTACACCAAAAGAAAGTAAGGTATATCAATTCAACAGGAGATGGTTATTTTATTATATTTGATATAGGAGAAGATGCACTAAAATTTTCAATTGATCTGCAAAAATATTTGAATGATCACAATAATAAGATAAAAAACAAAAACATTTATTCACAAGAAGAAATTAATTCAAAAACAATTATAGTTAATACTGGAATTTCTTGTGGAGTTAGTAAACCTGTTAAACAAATAGATGGACAAATAGCCTATTGGGGAGAAGATGTTATATTAGCACATAGACTTGTGGATTATGCTAAAGGAGGTTATATCTTATGTAGTTCTGATGTCTATGAGAATATGAAAAATATCAATTTTGGCGAATTTTTAAATCTTGAATGTTCAACAAATTTTAAACATAATTTAAAAACAGATGTGTATTTATTTTATAATAAAGAAGAGAAAGAAAAATTTGAAAATATCAATCTTCATCTTCTAAGATGAATCACTATTTTTTCTAATAATTTTAGCAACAAAATTACTTTATAATATTTAAAATTCTCTTGATAATTGCATTCTATCGTCAACTGATTTTGGCACGATTTTGTTGTTCAAAAAATGTAATTCTTCTTGATTTTTTGTGATGCTGTTATCCTTGATAATTATTTATTGTTATAAGGTCACGATTTTGGAGAGTTGATTATGCTTATTGTTGTTTATCGTGTTTGTTCTTGTGGTAACTCTTGAATTGGAGGAGTTGGATTACAATGCGGCGGTTTTATCCTTTCTGTGGTAAAAGTCTAGGTTCTCTATGAATCGAAAAAGAGTCAATCAAACAAATAATACAATTAATTCGAAATTTTGTAATTATAATTGTGGTACTAGAATATACTGAAATATTTCAAAAAAATCCATATTTTGAAGTATTTACTGGAACAGACATCATCATTCCTCTAATATATCTAGATCAAAAAAACTATCAATCTGATGATTCAATTGAAGTAGATGAGATTTATTTATCTACTTCATAAATGATCAAAGTACATGTCAGAATTTGATGATATAATAAAAAGAAGAAAAATGATAAGACAATATATACAAGATATACCTATTCCTCAAGAAATTGTTAATAAATTAATTGCCACTGCTCACAGTCCACCAAGTGCAGGTCATACGCAGGTTCAAGAATTTATAATAGTACAAGATCCTTTGATTAAGAAAAAGTTAGGTGATGCTGCTTTAAACCAAGATCAAGTCTATGGGGCACCCCTTTTGATTGTTGTTTGTGCCAATATTACTAGGTCTGTTGGTAGATATGGAAAAAGAGGAATAGAATTTTATAGTATAATAGATGGTGCTTTTGCTTCTATGCTTATTTTACTTACTGCAGTAAATGAAGGAATTGGTGCTTGCTTTGTTGGTGCATTTCTAGATGACAGAGTTTCAGAAATACTTGAATTACCCAAATATGTAAAACCAATAGGAATAATTGCATTAGGATTTCCCGCAGAGGATCCTGGTAAATTTAAAAGAATCAATATTGCAAAGTTAGTCCATTATGAAAAATATTCAGATAAAAAACAGCAGCAAAAATAATGATATGATATTTACATAATTAAAATTTCTACTAATCTCTTCTACGTGTTTTAATTCTCAACTCTATAAGGGAACAAAAAAATATCAAAATTTAAGTCGTATTATTATTTCATATTCATAGTAATATGTTAAAGGTTTCGACCTTTCAGTTTCCGGACTATATGGTTTATTATTCTCTTAATTGTCCATAATTAATTTATTATTGTATATTTTTTCTTTAGTCTATCTGTAAGATATCATTTTACTCTTCAGAGATATCATCTTCTTTTAAATCTATTTTAACTCTAGTACCTTTCTCTTCAACTTCTTTGAGATTTGCTTCGTTTGCCTTTTTTAAAACGTATTCATCTTCCTTTACTCTTTCAGATGATGATGTTTCTTCATTTTCTGACATTTCTATGAATATTATTGATATCATCCTATTTAAGAATATCAAAAAAGTAAAAGTTCTGGTTTCGAAATCTCGTTATAACAGGGTTCGGTAACATAATAGAAAAAGTTTTAGAGTAAATAATTAGAAAATTGGATAAAAGAAAGTGTCCTTCAATAAAAAAGGTTTCATGTAGTAATAATCAAAATAATTCATTTTTGTTATTAAATCGATTCCCTTCGAATGTATATGATATGATTATAATTTTCTTGTTTTACGAATTAAAATGGAAGTATGACTATTTCTCTATTTAAGTACATCTAGCTTTATAGATATTGTGGTTGCATCATACTTGACCGATACATTCCTTGATTTTAGTAAATTAAAGAAATGCAGCCAGAATCTTGACCAAAAGAAAGAGAAATTCTTTCCCATATCATGCCTAACTACTATTAAAATATTATTATCATCTAAGTTATTATCATCTTTATCTTTATTATTATTATAATTATTTATCATATATGTTTGCTCATCATAATCATAATCATCATCATCGTTATTTCTAAGAACATCATTATCTCTATTATGAATTATATTTATTTTAGCATTAGAAAGAGTAAAATACTTTAATAAAATTCTAGCATGTTCTATTGCAGATGATAAAGTAAAACCACTTCCACATAATAATATTGCATTCTTTGCTTCGTTAGCCCAATATTGTGACATTTGTTCTAATCCGTCTTTGTTAGCCCAATCAAATATAGTAGCTAACATCTTTTTAGGTACTCTTACTTCTTCATATGAACTACTAGGTATAATCCATTCAGCATATGAATCTACAATTAAGATATGCATTTACACTTAATCCACGTGCTTCTGCATATTCGTGAATTATTTTAAATGAATTCTCATTCATTCTTAAAGTTATGACCTTTTCTTTTTTCGTCTTTTTTCTTTTGGTTAATGTCATGAATCTTGTAGTACAACCTCCTTTTTGTTATATTCTAACATTGACTTCAAAAATTAATTTTATACATTCTATCACTATATGCTAGCATTTGTAGTACATTAATAACTTTTTTAACTTTTAGTTTCATTATATTTTATTACTAAACATGATTTTAATTATTTAATATTGATAAACTTCATCTTGAGACTTCTTGTAAGAGGATTACTGCGAACTAGTGAATATTATCAACAAGAAGCAATGCAGAAGGCCATTTTTATAAGAGTGAGGAGAAAATTAATTGAATAGAATTCGATTAAAAGACTATATTTTATTCAATAGAAATATTCTTATTGGCTTTACTGCTGCATTTCTTACTGGCGCTGGAATTAGTCAAACGATAGCGACAATCACCTCTCCACTTTTTAATTCTTTAATCTCAATAGTTGTTGAAACAGGTGTATTCTTTGTAATATTTGGGATTTTATTCTATTTTGATAACAAAGACAAATTTGTTGATGAACAAGGCAGGAGAAGAGAATCTGCAAAAGTTAAATGGGTTTTATTAAAATTGGCGTCTACACTTTCAATCGCAGAGATAGAATACAATACTGTGAAACCTGCTATTCACTTTTGGCTCCTAAGTCTCGATTATCAACCCTTTATTGCTTCTACTATTGCAAGTTTTATCAGTATAATAGGATATCTTGTTGTTGCAGACTCTATGGCGTATATCACTCGTTTATTTAAAAAATCATAAAATAAAACTAATTGAAAATTCATTAAAAATTTAAGTTTTACCTCAAGTTTGATTTCTTTGTTCTATTCATATTTAAGTTATCTCTATGTTTCCATATTGTAGTACAAGAACTAATTGGTTAATCGGCTCGGAGGTGTGTGAACTGATTTTGATACGATTTTGTAGGTCAATGTCAAAAAATTTAATATTTACTTTTTCTAATTAATGAGTTTAAACAATAATAATATATAATCCTAGATTTTGAAAGAAAATTGTATTAATTGAATAGGACTTAATATCTTTTGAAAGATTACTGATATTTCTATGGTTAATCATAAATTTGATATATAGTGAGGATAGGTTGTTAATATGAATTATATGAACCCACGCACATAATAAAGGACGAAGAGGGATAGAATAAAAACCAATCAAAGCCCTTTTCTATATAATAGGTATGACATCTACATTTAATTTTAGTGGTATTGTCCTTTTTAAGAGATGAAAAAATAGTATATTATATTTAACTTGGGAGATACAATAATTATGGCATCCATTGATAAAGATAAAGAAATGAAAGAAAAAGTAGCAGTAGTAACTGGAAGTTCAAGTGGAATAGGCTTAGAGACTGCTTTAACTTTAGCACGAAATGGGTATTTAACATATGCCACAATGCGAAACCTTGCAAAAAGTGACAATATTAAAGCAGTAGCAGATAAAGACCATCCTCCAATACGCATAGTGCAATTAGATGTTAGTGACGATACCTCAGTTAATAATGCCGTTAAATCAATCATTAGAGAAACAGGAAGAATAGACATTTTAGTAAATAATGCAGGTTATGCCCTAAGCGGTGCTTTTGAAGACCTTTCACTTCAAGAAATAAGGAATCAATATGATACCAATTTTTATGGAGTAATAAGAACCACTCAGGCAGTTCTCCCAATCATGAGAAAACAGAGGTCGGGTAGAATTATTAATATCAGTTCCGGATTAGGACTGTTTGGCTTTCCTGGCATGTCTGCCTATTCCAGCACAAAGTTTGCAATTGAAGGTTTGAGCGAATCTATGGCATATGAGTTAGATCAGTTTGGAATTAAGGTGATTTTAATTGAACCTGGGGTAATTAGGACAAATATGGGTAATTCAATTGTTATTGCAAAGAAAGTTCATGATTCAAGTTCTCCTTATTCTCAGATGATGCAAAAAATGGGCAATAACTTTAAGAAATTTACACAGAATGCTTCGTCAGTTGATGTTGTAACAAACGTAGTACTGGAGGCTGCAACAAGTGAAAAACCTCGATTTAGATATTTGGCGGGGAAAGATATTGAAATGTGGATACAAAGTAAAAATAGTATGTCTGATGATGAGTTCTACAATTTAATGAAAAAGGAACTTGCTATCGTATGATAACTAGCACAAGATAATCGCAAATCAAAAATATTACAAAAACCATTTTAGACTCTCAATTGCAATTACATAGATATCAAGAAATGGATTCAATTGGAAAAATTGGTTCAAAAAGTGGATCCAGAGATATGTAAATTGGTTTTTGACACATTACATTTTTGACCAATATTAAGATAAAAATACTTGCAATTGGATTAAATCACTTTAAATCTGTAATAAATCGGAATTTGATCTGATATCAAGTTTTCTGACTTTTTCAAGAGTATATTTGAGTTTTGAAGACATTTTTTCTTAGTGGACCTCAACATTATCTTCCACACACTAGTATACGAGCCCAATTAGTTAGTGGCTCGGAGGTGTTTGAAATGATTTTGACACGATTTGTATAGCTCAAAAATGGATTTCTAAATTAAGGTAATGCAAAAAAATCTATTTTTAATATGAGGAGATAAAGATAATGATAATATCTAAAATTTATAAAATATTACA
>DATFCH010000244.1:0-2313 GCA_035253345.1 Nitrososphaeraceae archaeon | reverse complement strand
TATTGGAGCAATAAATGGTGCAATAATTGCTGGAAGTAAAAATAATAATCCTGCACAAGATCTTGAAGATTTTTGGCTTGAGCTTGCTGAGAGCAGTTATACTATAATCCCAGATATGATAACTTTTGATTATGATGATAAAACTAAAGTGACAAAATTAAAAACTATCCCCTCTGCATCACTAAATGCAGCATTCTATGGTGTTCCAAAAATGTTTGTTCCTAGATGGTTTCAAACTAATATTAGTAATAATAGCAATAATATAAATGATAAAAACTCATTTATACAGTGGCTTCCTTGGAATTGGACATATATCTACGATAACTCCGCTTTAGGAAAGACATTGGAAAAGTACATAGATTTTAAAAAACTATCTCTTCATGACCAATCAGAAATAAAAGACAGAGGAATGGATTCCAACTATTCTTCTTCTTCAGAGAATATTAGGTTAATTGTTACTGCAGTAAATGTACTTAATTCTAAACCATTGATATTTGATAGTTTTAAGATGCAAATTCAATTAAAACATCTATTAGCATCAGTAGGTTATCCAAATTATGGTTTTTCTTGGGTAGAGGTAGAGGATGGAGTTTATGGATGGGATGGTTCTCTATTAAGTAACACACCTATGAGAGAAGTAATTCTACAATCTCCATCAAATGATAAAAATATCTTTATAGTAGAAAATTATTCAAAAAAAATAAATGAGCTTCCATCTGATATGACTGAAGTACAAGCGAGAATTAAAGATATATTGTATGGGGATAAAACTGAAAGTTTTAGACAAATATCAAAATTACTTACAAGACATTTAGAGTTAATTGAGAATATGTACAATGAACTTGAATTTTCAAAAATGAATACAAAGAAAGCAGACTATATAAAAAAAGAATATCAACAACTTGTTCATAAATACGGTGCCAAAATTCTAAATATTATAAAAATAAGTAGAGGAAATACCGAGTCACCTTATCCACTTCAAAATGCAGATTTTTCTATTCATACAGTTAAATCATTAATAAAAGAAGGAGAAGACAAAGCTATGAAAATTTTAAAATAATTCTTTTAGAAATAGTCTTTTTTATATCTCATAAATATATCCATCTCTCGAGGAAAATTTACATATTTTAGTTTTCTAATATTAACTAAATTTAAGACTTGAATCTATTTATTTTTATTTTAATACTACATAGTACTCTTTAATATATTCAAATCCTTTGATTTTATGTTCTTGATTCACGGATATTTTCTTTAGATTAAATTTATTTACAATAATATTCTTTGTTGAACTCGAAATAATGATTTGATTTTTCTCAGCAAGTTCCTGTAATCTGCTTGCTAGATTTACTGTAGAACCAAATACAGTAAATTGGTCACGGTTTTCTGTTTTAATTTTGCCTATTAATGCTTCTCCTGTGTTTATACCGCATTTTAGATAAATATGGTCTATATCCAGACCAAATTGATCCTTCCATATTTTAATCCAATCCATTTTAATTTTCTCAAATATTAAATCTAATGCAATCGCAGAATTCAATGCATCTAAAGTGCTTTGTTTTTGATCTAAAATATCACTATCTTTAAAGCCAAAAATGGCAATTATACCATCTCCCATAAATTTGTCTAATATCCCATTATTTTTATGAATAATTATATCAGCTTCATTAAAAAATTCTCCTAAAAATCCTACTATTAAATAAGGTTCATTCTTTAATAATTCACATAGCTGAGAGAATCCACTTATATCCCAAAATATGACGGATACTATTTTGTTTCTAAATATATCTAAGTTAGGATTGTTAAATGTCTCTAGAATTATAGGATCTACATATCGAGTTAATATAGATTCGATTGATTGACTTTGTACATTTGTAAATATCTTTTTTAAATCATTAATTTTATTATTTTCAATATTATCATAATTGTTATTTTTATCTAATAATGCATCATTAATAATAATAAAGCCTCTTTCTGCAGGATGCATAACACAATAATAAGATATAAATCCAATTAAAGCATCAAATTTCTTTGTATAACTTTTATGAGTTAAGATTTCTCCGGTGTTAAAAATACCATCAGGTTTACCATTCTCCATATGACCTGAGATTAAATGATGAGATTCTGAATCTTTATTAATCCATGTTATTGTTTCTCCAAATTTTATGAATATTATTCTTGGAGTAAAATATTTTATATTATGATCTTCATGCATTTTTGTTTTTCTAAAACCATCAGGAATAACTATTACGTTGTTCATTCTCACAAATAACTTACTTTCTATATATTTTCAACGAATATATTATTAGATTTATC
>DATFCH010000243.1:0-14112 GCA_035253345.1 Nitrososphaeraceae archaeon | reverse complement strand
GAAACTGGTATGGCAAAATGTCCGTCTTGTTTAGAAAAAGAAAGTCATGGATCTAATATGGCTGGCTGTGGCTGTGGCCATCAACATTAATTTTTCCTAAATACCAGCCAAGTAGACAGCTCTTTAATTATTTTTATCTTTTAATCAGGATCCGGTTCCAATAGATTTTTTTTCTCTCTTATCATTCTGATCTTATCCAAATACATCCCGTTCTTTTTGGCTTCCAATACATCTTTGATTTCTTTAACCTTCATTACTAATCCATAGTATTCTTTAACGTGTTCTATTGTAGTTTTGTAATGTCTAATATTTGCTGACGCAGTGGCATCGGAAATAAGAATTACGTCATATCCTTTATTAAATCCATCTCTAAGCGAAGTTTCTACACAAATTGATGTGTCGATTCCACAAAAGATTAATGTATTAACGTTAAGGCTGTTCAACCAAACCTCTGTTTCTGTATCTTGGAATGCAGAATCTCTTCTTTTTATAACCACATGATCCTTATTTGTTGGTTTTATTTCGTCAATGATTTTAGCATCCCATGTACCTCTCACACAGATAGGTCTTTTTTTGATTCTTTCTTCTCTGGATTTAGGTAAAATTCTATGGGTTTTAGTTAAAAGATCGATACCGGATAATTCCCTCACAGCTTGTGTGTAAAATACAGGGACATTATATTTTTTACAGATAGCGATTAATTCTTTTAATTTTGGTATTATTTGTTGATAATTGGATACTTTTATTCCTAAAAGATCATATGACCCACCTTTACTTACAAAACCGTTTTGTACATCAACTACCAATAATGCAGGATTATAAGAAGTAATATCGCTTTTCATCTAGCTAATATTGTTGAAGTATTAGTTAGATGAAATTAATCTTTTCCAAAAATTTATTGATTACCTTTTTATTTCACATGCTATTTGATTTAGATTTGTCAACTTATCAAGATACAATTGAACCCATGGTGCGAAATTCCATGAAGTCTTTTCATCAAATAAGTAGCCATATCGTTCAGAACTACCTAACTTTTCTCTTTTAGAAAGATTTGTTAAATATTCTTCATTTACCATTTTTTTATTGAATCCGTTTTTTTCAGCAATTTTCGTTAATATCCCATGAATACCAGCACCATGTTGTGCGGCTTGTTTTTCTCGATAAGCAATATATTTAGGTATTCCTATTTGCCTAGCTAATTCTCGGTGTACTCGTTTTCCAAAAATATCATTGTTTTTGATTATATTTAAATTCATGTTGATGCTGGTAGCTGTTTTTACCACATCTGAATCTAAGAAAGGTTCTCTCATTTCAAGACTATGTGCCATCGCTATTTTGTCCTCTCTTTCAAGAGTTTCTTTATGAAGCAAGAGCAAGTCTTGTAACATGTATTCTTTTAATTTTGAATAACCGTATTTAGAAACAATTTTTGCATACCATGGATAACCACCAAATAGTTCATCTGCGCCTTGACCTGTAAATACGACTCTCAAGCCATCTTTTGCTGCTAGATTTAGAGCAGCGAAAATAGGAATAGAAACTTCTACTTGAGTACTATTATTAGTTTCTATAACATTCAAGATCGTAGGGAGCATGTTTTCGATATCTTGGACATCTAATTCATTAATTTTTAGATCAAGATCTAACTCGTCTGCAATCACTTTTGAAAATCTAATATCATCTGAATCTGCAATTCCACTAGTATAACATGTTACATTAGGTACTAACTCTTTTGTAATTTTAGCGATAAGGACACTATCGATTCCCCCTGAAAAAATTATTCCTATATTAGAAAGATCTTGACATCTTTTTTTTATTGAATTATACAAAGCAGTTTTGTAAGATCCTATTGCATCCTCTAGATTCGAATGCATCACTGCATTATTTGAGTTTATAGGTGGGTCTGAAATTCTAATCGGTGAAGATATCCTGTCAGATAAAACTACACAATGACCAGGAAGTAATGATAGGATAGGTTCTTTAATTCCTATCTGCCAAAGACCTTTCCGCTCTGAAGCAAATCCGATAACATTATCGTTTTGACCATAATAGATCTGTCTTATTCCCAATCTGTCTCTAACCAAATAAATTTTATCCTCATTTCTATCTTTTATAGCAAGTGCATATATACCATCTAAGTTTGCAACTGTTTTTTTGATTGCTGTTAGAAGGTCAGTGTATCCAGTTTCTTTATAGTAGTGTTCAAGTAAATGAACTACGACCTCACTATCTGTATTGGATATAAATTTGTGATCTTTTTTTAGTTTTTCTTTAAGATTTTTATAGTTGTAAATTTCTCCGTTATGTTCCATTACTATTTTTCCGTCACAACTTTGAAAAGGTTGAATATAATTTCTATCTCCAACAATTGCAAGACGATTGTGACCTAAAACTAGTCTGGTATTAAGATTATTACAAATAATTTTTTCTGGTGATTCATATTTATAGACCCTATTATCTATAAAAAGACCTGTTCCATCTGGACCTCTTTTGTTCATTGAAATCATCATTGATTTCGAAAGAGGTATTACATTAGTAGAATCTAGACTAATCAGTCCGCCTATTCCGCACATACCATAATAATGTTCTCATTATTAATAAGTCTTTGTAAAAATTAAATATATGTTCCTATATTAAGGATATATAAAAACAACCGAATTGATTATTTATTGAATTTTATAGTGACATTTGTCAATTATAATTGAAATTTATTACATTAAAGATTGATTAAATAAAAAGTATGATCTGTATGAAATTTACAACTATATTAGGATTTTTCTATAAATGTCAGATTTATTTATAAATTTTAGTAATTATATAAAAAATTTATATAAAAAAGATTTGTGGTAATGGTCTTTTAAGTGGTTTTTTGAGTATTAGTTGCAGATTCATCCTCATATGTACACTGACCAGAAATTGTATCTCCTTCTTGAGAATCAAAATCTAATATTTTATCGAAACTGTCGCAGGTAAAGATATCAGAACCTTCTCCTCCATTCAACTCATCAATGCCTTCTCCACCTTCAATTTTATCATTTCCTGAGCCACCACGAATTTCATCATCCTCTTTTCCACCTTTTAATGAATCATCTCCTTCTCCTCCCTCTATCTGATCATTACCTTGGTTACCTTCTAATCTATCATTTCCTTCTCCTCCATTTATTTCATCATCTCCTTTTCCTCCTTTGATTCTATCGTCGCCTTCTCCTCCTTCAATTTCATCTTTACCATCTAATCCTTCTAGTGTGTCATAGCCTGCTTCTCCAGTAATTTTATCATCTCCCGTACCACCTCTAATTTTATCATCATTAGCGGTTCCCTCAATCTTAACATCAACTTTTGGTTTAAACTGTGAGGAACTACCAGGAGTATTTTCAGTATTTCCAGTATTATCTTCTTGTGAATAACCAATTTGTATAGTACAAAGGGATGATAGCAAAATCAGAAAAATTGTACTGAACGTTAAGTTAATCATATTCTTCTATACCTTAGATGGTATTCCTTTTATAGCATTAATAATTTTTTAATAAAACTTTCAAAAAAAGTTATCAAAAAAATAAATAGATATTTATTATACTAAATTGTTATCTATATTTGTTAACTTTCCAATTTATAAAATCGATACTATTTGTATATACAAACTAATTGACAATTATACTGACTACTTAGTTTAACACCCACTTAATTATGGCATAACAAAGTCTATTGATCAATCTTTTCCAGTAGGCTATTTAGATAATTATGATGGATCAATTGAACAACAATAGAGAATAAACCACCAAAATTAAATTAAGTTCTAATATAAAGATCCAAAAGTTAAAATATATTTATTTTTCCTTCAATATTGCTAAATTTTATCTCCATAAAAGACTTTATTTCAAAATTTATGTTCTCTTTTAATTCATATTATTATAGCCCACTGCCTAACATAGTTATATTTTCCAGTTAATTATCAAAAAAACATGATTATTATGACAAAGATAATTAATCAAATCATATTGAGAATATCTCTATTCTAAAGAAGGTTATGATGCCATAGATCAAATTAAATTTTCGAGTTTTATTTGCTTTATAGTTATTAAAATGAATTGAATTTTTATTTATTCAGTCATTTTAACAAATGTCTTAAATAAAATTTAATAGATTTCTATTAATAATTAAGAATAATTTAAATATCTTAATATCATATATTTAATAATGACTAAAAAGGAATGTGCGCTTTGTGGAACTATATTTCAAGAATCTACAAACCTAAATCTGTGCAAGAAATGCATGGGTTACGCTGATTGTTGTATTGGATTAGAAAAACTGTAAATAAATTCATTTACTTAAGTTTTATTCTACCATTTTCAATATATCTGTTGTAGTTATTATACCAGTTACATTTCCTTTTTCAGTAACCAAAATACATTTTGCAAATCTTATTAAAGGAACCAATGCTTTAGCTGGAGTACCAGCATCAACCAAAGGAGGAGAGGGTTCCATTATACTTTCGATGGTAATATTTTTCAGGTTTTTTTCATCATTTTCTACCATTTTCTTAGCTAGACTATCTTCAGAAACAATGCCAACAATTTTTTGACCTTCAAAAATCGGAACTTGACTAACAAAGTGTAATCTCATTTTTTCCACGATACTATAAAGTATATCATCTTTTTGGGCAAATATTATATTGCGACTACAAATATCCCCGGCTTTTTTTGATGATTTTCCTTCCAAAGTACTCAAAATTTCAAAAATTTTCTTGGCCGTATCGTAACTGGGTTTGCATCTTCCTGTCTCAATTTGGTTTATCATTGAAGTGCTAATTTCTGTTAAAGATGCCAACTTCCTCTGAGTAATTCCCAATTTCAACCTAGTTTGTTTGATGTATTCTAAACTTGGAAGCATTACAAATGTAAATATCGTTTTGATATTTATAATATCTAATAGTTATAATATGAAACTAATACCAAATGATCTATTTGTAAGGTTCTGAGTCTTTTTTTTCTTATTTTAAAATGGTAAAATCTAATATAATAACAATAAAATAGTCTGAATGAGAAAAAACCTTCCTGTTACATGTCATCTTCTCAAGATAAACAAGGTAAATGGGATTCTGTTAGACGTTACAAATTAAATAAAATGATAAATAAACTTGGAAATATAAGTGGTCATGGAACAGAACTTGTAACTGTTTATATTCCTCCACGAAAACCAATCTATGAAATAGTTTCTCAATTGAGGAATGAAGCCGGTACAGCTTCTAATATTAAATCTGATCTAACTCGTAACCATGTTCAGGATGCATTAAGCAGAACCATCGAACATCTTAAATTATATAAGGAACCTCCAGACAATGGCCTGGTTATTTTTTGTGGTGCTATTCCAACTGGAAAGGGACTTGGAACTGAGAAGATTGAGATCTACTCTGTTGTTCCTCCAAAACCCATTCAAATTAATCTTTATAGATGCGATGATCATTTTTGGATTGACCATCTTAAAGATATGATGAAAGATGACAAGATAATAGGAATATTATCATTAGATACTCAAGAAGCTGGTTTTGGAATCCTGACTGGCGATAGATGGGAAGTAGTTGAATCTTTAACATCTGGTGTAGCTGGAAAACACAGGCAAGGTGGTCAATCGGCTAGACGATTTGAAAGACTAAGAGATAATGAATTAAATGAATATTATCATCGAGTTGCTGACTATGGACAAAAAATTTTCATTGACGAATATAATGTAAAAGGTATAATAGTAGGAGGGCCAGGACCTACAAAAGATGGGTTTCTCAAAGAAGAATATCTTGATTATAGATTACAAAATAATGTTATAGCAGTTTTAGATTCATCATATTCCGGAAACGAAGGGGTACGGGAAATTATTGATAAGGTTAATGATCAGGGAATAATGGCCGATTATAGATTAATGGAAGAAAAGAAAATTGTTAAAAATTTTGTGAGCGAAGTGTATACTGGAAAAGGGCTGGGCATATATGGTATTTTTGACGTTATAAACTCCGTAAAAAATGGATACGTAGATCTAGTATTAGTAACAGATGATATTACATATCTTCGATTAGAAATCAAATGTAATAAATGTAATCATATTCAAGAAAAATTTATCGAGAGAAACGAATTAATGTCTATAAAACAAGAACTAATATCAAATCCTTGTCCAGATTGTGGAAGTCAAGATTTAGAATCAATCGAACAGGATATTATAGAATATTTAGAGGAGTTATCATTGATGGCAGGCACAAGATTAGAGGTAATTTCTGGAAAAACAGAGGAAGGTGCACAGCTCGCTAGTCTTGGGAAAATAGGTGCAATTTTGAGATTTAAACCAACTAACTAGATTAATAGATATTATTTATATATTTACTAGAATCGTCTTAAGATTTTCGGTTTTAGCATTTCTGGATGTTTTTTTAATTGCTTAATTAATTTTAATACCTTTTCTTTTTCATCAGGTAAGGTGCCTTTGACTGCATAAACATTTGAGGCATGATTAGCTCTAAATATTATTGGTTGGGAAGAACTTATATTGGTAACTAGTCGTTCTAACTCATCTAATAATTGCATATCATTTAAAAAGATAAAAGGTTCCTCAAACTTAGTCATGAATTCATTATATAATCCATCATCTAAATGAAGGCTTAAGGCGCCAACATAATTAGGTGAAACCTCATTGATTATTTTAGCTGTATCATCAATATGTTTTAAGGAGTATTTTTCACCACCTAATCCTAGAATGATCATACAGGAAAGTATAAAGTCATGCTTTTTTGCTTTATTACAAGCCTCTACTATAGTCTTATAAGTTGCTCCTTTGGTAACCTTTCTTAAAATGATATTATTTCCACTTTCTATTCCTATATAAAACATTTTTAATCCTGCTTCTCTCAAAGATTGGAGATCTTCATCAGTTTTTTGTAGCAAATTTTTAGGCATAGCATAGGAAGATATTCTTTCGATTAGGGGAAATTTTTTATAAATGTATTCTAGTATTGTAATTAGAATTTTAGTGTTAAGATTGAGTGCATCACCATCAGCAAGAAATATTCGTTTTGTATTCGGATAATATTTTGAAGCAAGATCAATCTCCAGTAGAATTTCTTCAAGTGGTCGTTCGACGTAATTTTTAGATCTATACATATCGCAGAATGAACATTGGTTGAATGAACATCCCAAGGTTACTTGGAAAATTAATGAATTTGCTTCAGAGGGAGGTCTATATAGTGGGTAATCATAAGTTAATTCCATATTAAATACTCTATAATATGCATAGCGATATAAATTATTTTAAATGTTTTTATATGAATCTATTGGGTCAGTTCGTCGCGAGAACTTCATTGTATCAACTCAGACTGGAGCAGTCTCTTACTTCATTCCCAAAGAGATATAGATGACCCTTTTAAAAAAGTTATGTATTCGGAATTAATCATAAAAGAATATTATATTTAATCGTTATCATTTTTGAGATCTACTCGTTACGAATTCGTTAATTTGTACTTTATTCGCAATTTTATCAATCTATGAATCAATTTCTCTCACACTAAAATTTTTAAAATCTACGTCATCCGCTTTGTCCCAACGAAAAGTTGCGATAGGACCACCCCATGTAATTATTTGATCTTTTTTTCCATCGCATTTTTTTCCAGCATCTCCCCATTTTCCCTTATCGATATATTCATTGATTTTTTTCCAATTCCCATTATTATTATAGTCAATCCATATCTCCATCTTAACCATTGTCTTAGATGAGTCAGTTTTTTCCAAATTATATATTATAAATTTGTAACCAATCCATTTACCTTTGATAGATTTCAAGTCATTTTTAATCTCTGTGAAGAAATATTTTACATGCCATTGCTCCTTCGCAAATCGTGTATCTCCAGAGAAAAAAATGTCTCCTTTGTAGGCAACCCCCTCACAAGGGTCATTATCTGTGTGATGACCGCCCCGATTATACCATGTAAATCTCCCTTCTGATAAGGGTATATTATTGTTGTTTAATTTTAAATAACCCGTCATTTCAATATTTTTCCAATCTCTTACTGTTTGCATATATCCGATATCTTCCAAATTAGATTGATCTAATGTTTCAATTTTCCCCGGATCATACCCCTCTGAGGTGTAAACATTCATTCTAACTTTAGCTAATTGATCATCAGATCTGAGTTTCCAGGATCCATCATCATTCTTGTCAATTTTCAAATTTGAGTCTTCAAATTTCGAATCAGATACACCAAAAGGAAAAAATTGATCATCATCAAAAATATTCTGCATATTCATGTACCATTCCTCCCCTCCAATTTTCGAAGGATAAATTTTCTGGATGCCAAATTTATCATATTTTGAATCGATATGATCATTTGGAATATCAGAGGATTTAATATCACCATCATCTTTAGAGGCTCTGTCATCATCATCATCATCATCATCATCATCATCATCATCATCATCATGCTTTTCCTCTTCATCATCGTCATCTTCAGAGTCTCTGTCATCATCATCCTTACTAGCTAAAGCGATATGATTTATTGGAGTAAGATATATTTGAAAAAAAAGACAAAGTAAGATAAATAATAAAATTGGAGAAAGAGTAGAGACTAATGGATACAATTAAACCAATCATAATAAAAATTGTAATTATTTTAATATTTTCGAACAATCTTTAATAAAAGAAAGAAATAGGTTATTTGAATAGGATTTGAAAAAGCTAGTAACTAAAGAATAACGAAAATAATAATAAATCACTATTTATTCTACTAAATAACAATGGTTATATTTTTAGATTTTAATTTCACTTTGAGCAATTAATTTTCTTATTGTCCCTGAAGTTTTTATCGTTGTTAAAGGGGGATTACAACATGAAATTGTAAATAAGATTTTATCGATACTTTTAAGATTACATCTTAGTATGAAACAATTCTTATAAGGAAAATTCTGTTCCTGAATTAGATAAATATTCGCTTTTTCAAACTCAACTGAACCAAAGATTTCCTGGAAACGAAGTTTAATTAAGTTACTTAAATGAAGATTATATGAATTAAATTTAGTTTTTTTATAAGGGTTCAAAATATTAGTATTCTGATTTTTATCTAATTTGGTGTTGAATCTATTTTTGGTATTATCATCTTGGTAATTTGAAGCATATAAAGAATTATCTTCTAATTTATCAGGCGGATAAAATTTATCAGAAAAAATTTTAATATTTCCGTATACTAACAAATAGCGTCTTTTATCTCGTCTCTGAAGCACCATAATACACCCCACTTTTTAAGTAAAGCCATTTTTCTAATTCATTCCAATAATTAGATGGTTCTACTTCAAATATTTTAAGGATAGAGTCAAAAGTAGTTCCAGAAATTGTTTCGTATTTGTTATTAGCACCACTAGATATAATAATTTGATTATTAGTTAACTTACAGAATTTATTAATCTCTTTAACACATTTAACCCATTTACCTATATTATAAGAATTACAAGTTCTAATGTCTCTTATTTTGATTTCAATTCCTATGTTCTTCCTATTTAATTTTTTTAATTGCTTAAGGGTGAGTTTAAAATTTAGAAAATTCTTAAGAATAAAAATGTCAAAGTGAGGAAGTTTCGAGTTTACGAATGTTTTATTTTCTTCCATTATAATAAGATATTTATAAAAAAGAGGAGTAGTAGGTCTTCGCGTTAGTCTTAAAAAAAATGATTCTCGAGGAATTATTATAGGATCATTTTGTTCTATTTTCTTTTTTAAAAAATCGCTTCCTATAACATCTATTTGATGTATTTTCTTCCATCTCATAAAATCTTCATCAGGTAGATTAAAGCATAGATCTATTTTTCTAAAGTCTGGATTAACCTCCTGTAGGAAAAATAAATTTCATTTTCTACATCTCTGCTTTGTTTATAAAGAATTATTTTATTTTTATTGACTTTGAATTTGATTTTAATCCCCTCATTATCTGATAAAGAAATTTTATTATTACATATCTTTTGTTTGTCTAACCTTAAATATAGACTTCCTTTGTCATCAATATACTGATCTAAATTTGATAATAAATTTTGGCGATCTATGAAAGTCAATTTTGTTAAGATTTTTTCAATCAATTGATGAGTTTCTTTTTTATCTATTTCTATAATCACTCTTAAAAT
Source organism: Nitrososphaeraceae archaeon (assembly GCA_035253345.1). Lineage (GTDB taxonomy): Archaea > Thermoproteota > Nitrososphaeria > Nitrososphaerales > Nitrososphaeraceae > TH1177. Next base: position 3,970 of record DATFCH010000243.1, on the reverse strand, counting down.
TTTATTACCCCAATGACCTTCAAATTGAAATTCTTTGATTTTCTGTTTTGATATTTGGAGATTTATCAAAACAGAACTTAGTATTTTAGATTTATCTTCAGTGGCATGAATTACTATGTTAATATCAGAGTTCAAAAATTGTAAATTGGGTATATTTTGATTATTTTTCATGTATTTCACACTTTTTTATATTAGGTAGAATATAGAGCCATGAATAATATAAAAAACAATAAATAAAAAGTTTAAATGAAGAAAAGAAACTTTAGATCAATTTTATGCAGTTAAGGTCGGTTCTTCTATTTGCTTAGCCTCGTATATTGAACGAGATTCTGGTGTTGAGATTAATTTAGACTTTTTAATACCTAAATGTCTGATAAATGCAATCTTTTTTGCTTCTGTCAATAATTCTTTACTTAATCCTCCTAAAGTAATCTCCTGAATAAATTGATCAAGGGGTAATTGTGATATTTTTTCACCTAACATTTTATCAATAAAGTGACGAATTTCATGTTTTGACGACGTATTAATTCTTCTTTGCGTAAAAGTAACAATTGAAATACGGAAAGTATAACCATCGATTGTAGTATAATTTTTGATAAAAGTAATCATAGAACTACCTCGCCTTACAAGACTTCTCAAATATTCCTTTGCATATTCATGTGCTACAAATATTGTGCTAGCGGTAGCTGTTGTTACTTTATCAATTTGAAGAAAAACTTTAATTTGATGTTGATTTGGATCTTGTTTATAGATATCAAATAATGTATTTTCAATAACTCGGCCTTTTGAATTATCGATATCCGATATAGGAACATAATTAATAGGATTTCCTCCAAATGCTGTTGGTGCATTTACAATAATCCACTTTTTATCCTTCCACTTATCACGAACTCGACCTCTTTTTCCTCCTTTTACCATTGGATTTCGACGTGACAAAATATATTAATTAGTTATATAAGTTTATGGTGTGAACCCTATTATTCGTTAACTTTAAATATATAAATTTGACTTTTTGATGGCTTAGACCTGGATTAGTTATAAATCGACCAAATTCATGAGTTTTTATGCTACCAATTAAATAAAAAAACCCTACGATTTTTGATATATACAATATTCCGAAAAGAAATAATTCAAATAGATAGATTTTGTTATCATTGTTTAAATATGATTAAAAATTGTAAAGATTTAATGTTTCAGCTTATTTATATATGCAAATTATAAGAGAAATTAATAGTTTATTAATTATAATTTAATTTACTGAAAAATAATTTGTTTTATAATACAATATTTGATATTAATGAGATTCATATGTTAATATTTATCTTACCTTTTTGTGGTAAAAATATTAGATAAATATTCATCAGAATATGCTTGAAGAGTATAATCTTTTATTTTTAGAGAAACTGTTTTATCAATAAATGCCAATCCAAAGGCTGCAATTTCTTTATGTCCAATTGAAAAGGGTTCTGATATTGCCTTTGTAATTCCTATTATATTATCATTAAGATCAAACATGGTTGCAACGATCGTTATATTGTTAGCTCGGTCAGGTCCAGTATTGGTTATTTTTCCGTTAATATAATAAAAACCAGTAAGATCTAATCGATTGTTTACATGTTCTATCTTGAGTAATGTTGGTTTTTCTTTACTGATGTTATACTGTACATCATAAGAGTAATTTTTTACTTTGTCAACAGAATTATGGTCCAAATAAATTATTTCGAATGGGGAAAATTGATGGGGATTTAAAGTATCTATTTCGGGGGCCCTAAAATAAGAACCTAAAGTATTATTGTTATGATCTAAAAAATTGAAACTTAATGTTATATTTGTTAAGCTTTTTTCTGAATTGTTTAAAATTTCTCCAAAAAGATGTAAATATCCAAAATTATCTTTTTGAAGTGAAATCTTATTGATAGAGTATAGCTCGTTTCCATATAGATAGGAGGGTGAATTTAATAAAATAAAAATAATCATAGAAAGAGGTAATATAAAATAGCATCGACAAGGTATAGATAGATAGCGAAAATTATAGTTTAATTTTAATATGATAATAGAAAAACTTTTAATTTTAAACATTAAATATACTGAAATAATGATTAAATATTAAGGTATAGATGTAATTTTTTATTTATTAATATTCTTTAGTATGTTATTAAGATGAGTATTTTAGAAACCTATTTTTCGACTTTTTTCCAAATCGTTCTATAATTTTTATGATCAATTAACTCTATAGAATATTGCTCTTTTAGTTGTCTTCGAAGTTCATCAGATTTGTCAAATTCTTTATTTTTTCTAAATTGATTTCGTTTTAAAATCAATTTTTTTATTTCTTCTACCTCCATAGCAGATAATTCCACGATTTTCAATCCAAAAACATACATTATCGCTTTTAATTTTGGTAGTAAAATATTTGCTATTTTAATTGATATTCTTTCTTTTGTTGCAAAATCATTTAATATAGAAATAAATTTCATAAACTCGCTAAGAGCGCCCTGTGTATTAAGATCCCCTTTTAGATGATTCTTTACTGATTCTAAAATATTGTAAGAGAATATGGGATCATCAAATGATACTTCTTCTGATCCAACAGGTGAATTTAATTCAGAAAAAACCGTTTCAATCATTCTCCATTTAGATTGTGCCTCGATAAGATTATCTTTTGTATATTCTAATGGTTTTGAATATTGAGTAGACAAACAAAGTAGCCTGATTGTATTTGCTCCCCATTTATTGATTGCATCACGTATAGTGATAATATTTCCTACTGATTTAGACATTTTTTCCGTATTAATATTCACCATTCCACAATGCATCCAAATTTTTGCAAAATCAACCCCTGTCTTAGCTTCTGATTGTGCAATTTCATTTTCATGATGTGGAAAAATAAGATCATTACCTCCGCCATGAATGTCGACGGTGTTTCCAAGATGTTTTAATGCCATAGCAGAACATTCTATATGCCATCCTGGTCGTCCTTTTCCCCATGGACTATCCCATACAGTTGAGTCAGATGAAAATTTCCATAATGCAAAATCTAAAGGATCTTTCTTTAGATGATCAATTTCTATTCTGGCTCCTGCTTCAATGTTTTGAATTGTTTTCTTAGATAATTTACCGTATTGGGAAAATTTTTTTACTTCAAAATATATTCCATTTAAGGTAATATATGCATAGTTAATATCAATTAGAGATTTTATCAATTCTATCATGTCACTGATATGATCAGTTGCCTTAGGATATTGAACCTCGTTTAAAATATTCATTTTAACGGAATCTTTATAATAGTGATCAATAAATTTTTCAGCGATTTGTTTTGGAGTCATCTTGCAAAGCTTTGCTTTTTTTATTATCTTGTCATCTATATCAGTAAAATTCTGAATAAAATTGACATGGTAGCCCTCAGATAAAAAGTATCTATGTAAAACATCAAATACAATTAATGTTCTAGCATGTCCAATGTGAGCATCATCGTATACAGTAAGTCCACATAGATAGATTTTAATGGTATTATTGTCTATTTGTAATTTTTCATATTTTCTAGAGAGCGTATTATATAACTTCAAAGACATTATGAGTTGGTTACCTTTTTCTATTTATTTATAAATATTATAATACAGTTTTAAATATCTATAAAAATATCATTACCTCTAATATCCAAGGTGTATGTTTCTAACTTAACATCTTTAAGATAATCAAGTAATTCTCCAGTCCTAATATTATAATGCCAAAAGTGAAGAGGACATTCTACTACTTCTCCATTAATTTTGCCAGGTGCGAGGGATCCATCTTGGTGTCTACATAATGCTTCGATGGCATAATATCTTCCATTAGCATGAAATATGGCTATTCTGTTACCATTAACTTCAACTTCCTTTCCTTTATTTTCTGGAATCTCAATGGTTTCGGCAACTTTTTTCCAAGGCATGAATTAATATAATTATAATAACGGTTATAATTTTCTTACCAT
>DATFCH010000242.1:0-2712 GCA_035253345.1 Nitrososphaeraceae archaeon | reverse complement strand
ACCAGACTGTGGGTAATGAAGTTAACCAGACTGTGGGTAATGAAGTTAATCAGACTGTGGGTAATGAAGTTAATCAGACTGTAGAACAACAACAACAAGACATTGGTCAACAATTAGAGCAATTAACTACTGTTGATAATGAAGATAACCAGATTGTAGAACAACAAGGTATAGGTTAGCAATCAAAACAATAAGCATTTGAATAGATGCAGAACAAAAATATAACAATCTAATTCAGATTGCCGAATATCAAAAGACAACTAACTAAGACCTATCAATGCTCAAAAAAATAATTATAGAAATTGTATAAAGTTCCCAGAGGTAAGGTAATGCTAACTAAATTATGAACTAAGCATGGACAAATAATTAATAATTCAAAAGCGAATTTTATAATATCGTAGATTCTAAAAAATGGGAAAATTTATGAACTACCATTATTACAAGTCTGATTAGAGAAGGTTCAATAGAATAGAGTTTTAGATAAACTATACTATTCTTAGGGATGGCGAAAGTATATATTAAGAGCGCCCGGGCCGGGATTCGAACCCGGGTCGCAGGAGTGACAGTCCCACATACTGAACCGGAATATACGATGCTGAATTAATAATTAAGAAGCATCTCTATACTACCCGGGCGCATTAAAGATGTTTTATAAAAGCAGTTAAAATATCTTTCCTTTTTCTGTGTAATGGAAATTATAATAAAATATAAATTTTAGATATATTTAATAAAAAACTAGAATCATGACTTATTGATAAATTTTAATAATTGTTTGGTAATTAAGTTCTCTAATCGAATTACATCATTCTTACTATATTCTATATAACTAACTATATCTTTTTATTTCTTAGAGATATCAAGTTTTAAAAACATTCAAATTAAAAAGGAGAATAAGAAATAGAATCTATTATCTATATATCTAAATTAAAACCAAGAAAAATGTTGACTAGATACTTATTAAATTAGGAATTGATACTAAAGAGAATCTCAAGCTTCAATAATGGTTCGTTATATCGAGACTTGTTATGAATTAATTAAATAAGTTAAATGAAAAAGTGGTTTCGTTTTTAAATTTTATCTGAGAAAAAAGAGAATTAGGTAACAATTTATAAAAATAAAGATTTAATATTAGACAATTATGATTAAGATTTTAGCAAATCAAATAATTTTTTGTTGCCTACAGCATAGAATGATAATTTTGTTGTTAAATCCAAGTCTGAATCTAGTTCTTGACCATTAGGTGAATACAATTTGCCACCTGCTTCTTTGGCAATTAAATAACCTGCAGCCATGTCAGTAGTACGAATTTTCGCTCTAATATCTATATAAGCATCCATAAAACCTCTGGCAAAATAACAGAGCTCAAGAGCATTTGCACCAAAATGTCGTATATGAGTAGAGTATAAAAGAACTTTTGAAATTTCATTTAACATATCTGAATGTACACCAGATACATTTGTACCTATTAATACATCAAATGTTTTAAGATCTTCAAGAGATTCGATAGAGTCAAGATCAGTTTTAACATGTATTTTTTGATTATTAAAAAATGAACCTTTCTTCTTTGATGCTGAATAAATATCTCCTGTGAATAAATCAAGTACCACCGCGTCAACAACTGAACTTAATTTAAATTCATTAGCAAAAGCTAATGAACAACAAGAGAAAGGAAGACCTCGGATTGCATTAGTAGTACCATCTACTGCATCCATTATCAAAAAACCTTCATTCTTATTGTTAGAGGATTTGTTTAGATTAATTATTCCACATTCTTCTCCAACTATGGTTGGAGAAATATTATTAGATCTTATTGTATTGAGCACGGTTTTTTCTGCAATAATATCAATTTTTCTAGAAATATCACCACCTGCACCAGGACTTATTTTATTACCACCATCAATTGTTCCTAATAAGTCCTTAACTTCACAATAAACATTCTTAGACGCTTCAGTTAAAATATCTAACATCATAAAAATATAATATTTATAATGTTATAAAATGATATATATATCATATAACACAAGGATTAAAATCAATTACAAAAAAATTAACAAAAACAATAATAATTGTGAAGAATTTAATTCAATTGATTTGAAAAGCGTTTTTTTCTTCCTTTTATCAATCGGTATATAGAAACTTTTATTCCAACGTAAATACTATACAAAAGTTTTAATTCCATACTACTATAATACAACATTTGCATTTAAACATTAAGTTTAGAACTAAATTTAAATATTATATAATAAATAAAGTTGTAACAAAAATTAAAATAAAAATATCAAATTCAATTAGATTAAATTGGAAAATGAAATGAAGATTGTTCTAATTCTAATATAGGAACATAAATTGCTTGAGTATCATTACCTATTCCATTTACAAACTCAAATTTTCCTGTAAGTTGTTTTAATTCGATAAATTTTTTTGCAGGTTTATCAGTCAAAACGATATAATGAATAACGGTATTAACTGCACCTGTCTCAATAAATAATAATTCTTTGTCCTTAAAATTAAGGTGATAAAGCATTGGCACCATTCCTATTGGAGACTGAGAAGCAAATAAAATTACCTTAAGCATGTCTTCCAGATTTTTATATTTCAGATATGTAGTAGAATAAGCTTCAGTTGATGACATTAAATATCATTTCCTATTATAATATTAGCCTATAATACTCTTCCGTCTTTTTATTAATTTAAAAAAAATTATAAAAATTG
>DATFCH010000241.1:0-5272 GCA_035253345.1 Nitrososphaeraceae archaeon | reverse complement strand
CAGATAAGGCGCTGATAAAACTAATCTAATGATGAAACTGAAAATTTTATTTTATATATTTTGTACAAAAAATGAAATTATATGTCTATTTCTAGGTTAGACTGTGATAAATGAATGTTACAAATTCTCCTGGTTTTCTGGAGGAATGATCATAATAAATTTCATCGTATTTTGATGTTGGTTGTGATGCAATTATTTCTTCTAAAGATTTTCCATCATTTATCATTTGGTTAACTTTCTCCCTTACATCTTTTAACATATCTGTAAAATCATTGATTTTTGTTTTATTAGATATTTCTGAATGCCCAGATATTACTTTGGTTTCATCATTAATAATTGATGATACTGTTTCTAATGAAGAGATTAATCCATCGATACTACCCCCACTGGATATATCAATGAATGGATAAGATTTATCATTAAAGTCATCACCAACATGTATCACATTATTCTTGGTAAAGTATACTATTGAATCTCCATCAGTGTGTCCATTATCTACATGAATTATCTTTATTTCATCATCATTCTGAAATAGAGTCATGTTATCTGAAAAAGTAACAATTGGTAATCCTTTTTCAGGCAAAGGAGATACTGTTTTATTTAAAAAATCTATGAATTGTTCTGTACTGAGACGTTTTCTAACATTATCGTGCGATACTATTATTGCACCAGCCTCTCCAAGATTTTCATTTCCTCCAACATGATCAGAATGCCAATGAGTGTTAAATACATATTTTACAGGGTCATCCGTTATTTTTGAAATTGCTTCTTTGATTTTTTCAGTAAGAGGTGCAAATTGATCGTCTACTAGAATAACACCATCTTGTCCAACAGAAACAACAATGTTTCCTCCTGAACCTTTAAGCATAAAGACGGCATCAGTTAATTTTGTTATATTAATTGTAACATTTTCATCTTGAGCATCTACATCATTAACAATAATGGTAGAGAAATATAAAAATAATGATAGCAGTCCTATAGTAAAATATGAAATAAAAACAATGTTCTTGTGCTTGTTAAAACCTTTTAAATTTACTTTACTATGTTTATTCATTTTCTATATTATGTTTTGTATTAAATAAAAAGATTCAGGATTGAGTTTGGAATTAATCAAAAAAAACTAATTTAAGCAAGATAATATCTGCTCGATCTTATTTTCTAAAGTGATTTAATGAGAAAAATAAAAAAGGTATTTTGATATGACAAAGGTTTAGAATTGTTATTATTCATTTTCTCATATTTTATTTTATTTTCTTGAGTTTTTTTAATAAAATAAATAAATAACATATAGCATAAACACCAATTAGAGAAAAAATGAATTTACTTTCAGCATTAATTGATATTTGGATTGGAAAAGCATTTTTAGGATTTTTAGCATGGTTATTTAGAAAGTGAAATAAATCCAAAATTTTTTTAATAAAAAACAGAAAATAATTACACGAATGACAGTTTTAATTGGATAGTGATTATCTCACCTACTAGATAATTTCTTAATCACTTTATATTATTATTTTTCTTTTGAATACAACAATTATATAATGTCAAGTATTATTAACTATGTCATCAAAATATATTTATACAATGGCTAAAGAAAACAGAGGATTAGCCTCTGCAGATGAAAAGACTAGAAAAAGAGTAGCAAGTAAAGGCGGAAAGGCATCACATGATGAAAGAGGATTAGAAGCAGCAAGTACGGAGACTAGAAAAAGAGTAGCAAGTAAAGGCGGAAAGGCATCTCGCAGTGGCAGAAAGAGAGATTAATATCAAATAAGAATGATAATCTTTTGATATCAAGAAAGATTATCCATAATTTTTTCCTCATCTAAATATTAATGAATTATTATATTTTCTATTATTAACATACCAATTATTATTATTCCTATAATTGACCATTGTATGATAGTAGATAAACAATGAATAGATTCACTTTAATTTATTTTAAAATAAGTTTCTATCAATAAAGCTAAATGTTAGTCAGTGCTATCTACAATAGTAGACTTATATTTTAGAACCGCTATCAGTCTTTGTACTGGACGATTAGTTTTTGGAGCCAACCTATCCAAAATATTTTAATAATAAGTAAAAATTAAAAAAATAGTAATTATTCCTCATAAAGCAACATAACTCCTGTTTGGTCCATAGCAATACTTTTCACTGAAATATCGTCATGTTCAGATAAAAATTTATTAATTATTTTCTCAACCTCTGTAGTGTTATCTTTTAGAAAATATATGACCTTTGGTTTTTTCTGTGGTTCCATATAAGGTTATGATTTAATGATTTAAATAAATTCCTATAAATATTCAATACAAAGTATTTTCTCTTTTATGGTTCATTGTTTAATATAATAAAATTAATCCGGAATTAATATTGCATTTATTAAATCGTTTAAAACCGTTTAATGGAATATTTTTTCTCTAACCTTTATAAAAAATAAAAACAAAGAAAATGTGGTATGTGTGAAGGATATGAATCTCCTCAAAAAGAAGAAATAACTAATAAAAAACCAGTAGAAAAAGAAAAACGATTTAAGGAAGAAAATCCACTTTCTGCACCTACATAGAAAAACTCTAATTTTTATATTGAATTTGAATTATTAAATTTGCCAATTTCCGATAGTCATTGCATACATCAGATAGGAACAAAAAATAGAGCAAAAGAATTCATCCAATACATCTAAAAAGTTTGCTAAACATCATCATCGTGAAGAATTCTTTTTTTACAAAAGCATAAACGAAAAGGAAAGCTCTATGTCCTAGTTGTAACATCCATTAGTCAGACACAAGATTAGAATTCCTCATCATTGCACTGAGAAATTATGTAATTGTAAACTTTCAAGACTTGAGGCAAAAACAGATTATTTCAAGTGGTTTATGAAAGAGAGAAGAAATCAAAAAATAAAGAATCATTTTTCAATTTTAATGATGCTTAATTGTTAGGGATATGAATAAAAGTTAAACAAATCTTTGATTATTCAGTTTGTCTTGTCTTGAATGTAAAACAATAATACTATTCTTGAACCGCAGAAGTAGCAGCAAATATTGCTATAGATGTTTTGAAGCTAGAGAATGAGGGAAAAGCCGTTAAAGTTAGGTTTATCAGTCGCATCGTCATTAGCAAATAAAAATAATAATTCTACTCATCTCTACAACAATAATTTAATAATGAATAATCACGATGTTGAATCTTTTAAAAAATGTAATTTAAATCGTAAATTTTGATTTGATAAAAAAGCAAAGACCAAAAAATAGTCTAATTAAGATAGACTTGTAACCTTAATTGAACATGTATTATTTTATTTCATTTTCTATTGATCAATTGCAAAGATGTTGACTTTTACAATAATAGAAAGTAGTACAATTGTCGAAAACATTTAATTAGTTACACTATATTATTTAATCATCTCAAATTTTTATATATCTTAACAGTTTCATTAATGAAAAAGCCATTTACCTTAAGTATAACAATAATGATGAGCGTATTAACAATGGGTGTTTTTTCTAGTCCATCTATTTCATCATCACTAGATATCTCTTTATTAAACAAAGGTTTTGCTCAAGAACCAGAAACAGAAGAAGTATCCATTGCTGCTGGTGCAAGCCGTCCAAATAATGAATATGGAACATTTGTTCCACCAGAAATAAGTGTATCATTATCTGAAGGAAATAATATAGTTTTATGGACAAATGATGATACAATAGAACATACTGTAACTGCAGATGATAGATCATTTGACTCCGGATCAATGTATCATGGTCAGAATTTTGATAATACCTTTGATACACCAGGCGACTTTAGTTATCATTGCTCAATACATCCTTTCATGATAGGTGTAGTTATAGTCGAATAATTCCTTTTTTCTTTTTTTTATTGTGATTTGATTTTATGTGTCAACAGATTACAAAGATATTGATGTTGTTATTGCTATGTTGATGAGAACAACATAGATCCAAAAGAATACTACTACTAGATTTACATAAAATTTTTGAAGACTTTGTAAAAAGTAACGACATAATTCTCAATAATTTACTTGACTGTTATGAACAACAGAATAAACCCAACTTTGTGCATTTTAGCAGAATATAATAATTAAAATTCCAGAGAATGAATGATTGCTCGACAAAAGCGGGGGATCATTCTCTGGAAGATTGATGATCTTATACCTATGACAGATAGGTAGAAAAATAGCATGACTAGATGATTTAAGCATTAAGATAAATACGTATAGTGAAATTTAAGATAATTTTCTAAGTTAACAACCGGGAAAATAATAAACAGCAATGGATATAGAATATTATTCTCCCGGAGGGTTGAGATTCTATCTTTCAACACAATGTGTTCTTTATTTGATTTAATACTTTAGATAAATATGAGCAGTGAAATGTAAAAGGAAAATTGTCTCATTTTTACAAATCCGGAGAATATTACCTAGGGATAATGTGGATAAAATATTCTCCGGAATATATTTGCCACTTGATTTGGTATCACTAACAATACTACATCATTTATAAAATTTGAAATAAATTATTGGTTATTGTTTACATAAACTCCAGGAGAATATTGAAGGAAATGACAGATCAAGCAGATTATTCTCCCGAAGTTTGATTTTTCTTTTAGTCTTGGTATCAATAAAAGTTCTATATTAGTTATAATAATTATAGATAAATTATCATATGAATTTTTTTCTTAATATTACATATTATGACAATAACTTTAAAAGAATATTCTTCCAAAAGGATCCTAGAGTATATTGAAGTGTGAGTAAAGTTAGATTACTGTCCAACAATAAATCAATTTTCACACTTATCATCTCTATATTAATCATAATTATAATGGATAGTTCTTTAACAATATTTTGTACTCCTAGAAGTAACAGATTAATCGATATATCAAATATTCAATTATATTTAGAGCCTATCCCAAATCAAATAATAAATAATTCGTTACCTATTATTTACCTAAAAAGGATAAAGACATGATTTCATCATAATCTACTATTGAGGAAATTGATTATTCTGTAGTAGGCTATGACTTGCAGACAACAACAACGAAGAATATTATTATTTTAAATCATTAACTTCGTTCTCTTAACATTATATACTTCACTTTATGATATTTACATTAGGCAAACTAGTCTCCATCAATCATAGAAACTATCCGAAATTCTTATCATACCATGACCTTCTAAGGGTTAGGTGTTCCCAAGAAGGTTATGGTTTCTTTAACAAATACTATACCTTGTTAACTAACACAGTTAATCAAATTATATATA
>DATFCH010000240.1:0-4022 GCA_035253345.1 Nitrososphaeraceae archaeon | reverse complement strand
CGTTTAGCTATACGTTTAGCTATACGTTTAGCTATGCATTTAGCTATATGATATTTAAACTGACATAATATAATTTAATTAATTTAATTTAATTTAATTGGGTTTAATTATATTATAAAATCCAAGCGAACAAACTTTGTGTATCAATTGATTTTTGTCACATTTAAAAAGAAATAATAATATAATTAATGGTTAAGAAGATTAAAATTGGATAAAATACAGATTCAAAATAGTAATATTCATACTATTCCCGAACCTCATGGTGGTAAACTTGTTAATAGAATTGTTGAATTAAAAAATAATGATATCAATGACATGTTTTCCATTGAAATTGATGATAACTTGAGAAATGATGTTGAAAACATTGGGGATGGGGTTTTTAGTCCATTGGAAGGATTTGTTGGAAAGGATGATTTTGAAAGTGTCTTAAAAACTGGAAGATTAAAAAATGGACTGCCTTGGACAATTCCTATTATTCTTGACGTAGATGAACATATTGCAAAAAAACTACAAGACTATCGTGTTATATCTTTAAAGAACAATGGTAAGCATTTTGCAACATTCCACTTTGAAGAATATTATTCATATAATAAATTGGATATGGCTAAATCACTCTTTCAAACTGACGATATAAACCACCCCGGAGTAGCAAAGACATTTAAAATGAAAGAATTTTTAGTTTCAGGAAAAATTGATGTTAATGAGAAGATTAAAGGCAATGAATTACGAAATTATAGACTTGAGCCATTAAAAACTAGAGAAAGTATTAAAAACAAAGGATGGAGTACGATGGTTGGTTTTCAAACTAGAAATATTCCACATATAGCTCATGAAATGCTTCAAAAGGCTGCTTTAAATATCTATGATGGAATATTTATCAATCCATTAATAGGGAAAAAGAAAAGTGGTGACTTTAAAGACGAAGTTATACTTGAATCATACCTAAAGTTAATCGAAAATTATTTTCCCTCTAATAGAGTAATGTTTGTTACTCTACATACAGAAATGAGATATGCAGGACCAAAAGAGGCTATTCATCATGCCATTATGAGAAAAAACTTTGGTTGTTCGCACTTCATAGTAGGTAGAGATCACGCAGGAGTAAAGGATTACTACCATCCATTCGCTGCCCATGAAATCTTTAAGGAATATCCAGATATAGGAATTCAACCGATATTCTTTCCCGCCTTCTATTATTGTAAAAAGTGCTTGGGTTATGCTAATGAGAGAAATTGTCCTCATGGCTCAGAACATAAAGAGGAATTATCCGGCACCAGAATGAGAAAAATGGTCGTTTCAGGAGAATTACCAGGTAAACATCTATTAAGACCAGAAATTGCAGATGTAATAATAAAGTTCCAGAATCCATTTATTTCCTGATAAACAAAATTATATTTTTATTATTTTATGAATATTAATGAACTCAGCCTTCAAAAGAACAATATCTAAATAAATGGATTTAAGTTTGTGGCTTGGTATGCTCTATTTTTTGATCTTTGATTTAAGTTAATATTACTCAACATTATATAAAATGCAATTAATGCATACAAATTCTGTATTGTATCTTATGAAAATTTTTTCATTTGTTGCCACTGCTTCATTATTAACAATTTTTTTTTCAAGTTATTTTGTTTATGCTCAAAATGCATCAGAATCTATTCAAGAAAAATTTGACTCAGTAAAATCGAAGAGTCATGAGAGTTTTGTTATTCCCTTTAGTGCATCTAATACAGATCGAAAAAATCCAGTTGTCTACAATTACGATACGCCTAAGGATGTCAGCTGGATACTAGGTATTACAAATAATATGACCTACAATAATTCATCAGAAGCAAAAACAATTATTAAATTGATGGAAAAACCCCCAAGTGAAAAATTTATTGAATTAGCAATGTTTCAGCAAAATGATAAATTTTGGGTTGCCGTTAATACAAATGAATCTGGTTATATAAGGGTGCATGAACAAGATACCGACGGATGGTCTAGGGACGAACCAATTATGGTGGGACATGCTAATAACCAAGGTTTAACAGTTACCAATGGTAAACGAATTGTCGTTGATAGATTATCATTAGATGGCTTTAGTTTAGGGGCGATTGCAGTATATGGCAAAGATGAAACTAATTCACCAATAAATACACTTGATGGCTATCTTTCCTTTGATCTTGTATTTGGCGACCCGAGAGATTCACCTTTATATTTTCTGCCAATAATTATGTTAGTTTTAGTAGGAGCAGTAGTTTTTGTTTTACTTAAAATTAAGAAAAGAGATCGTGATTCTTAATATTTAATTATTTTTTTTTTTTGACTTGTAATAGTTACATATATCTTTGATATTACAAACTTCACATTTGGGTCTTAAAGGGAGGCAAATATTTTGTCCATATCTTACAAAGGTATTATTTAAAACCAACCAAAATTTCCTATCTATTATTTTTACCAGTTCTTCTTCTGTTTTTTTTGGATTTTGTGTTCTAACAATACCAATTCTGTTAGAAATTCTATGGACATGAATATCAACTGGAATAGCAGGTTTATTAAATGCATAAACTAGAACACAATTTGCAGTTTTTCTTCCTACACCAGGTAAACCTAAAAGATCTTCCATCTGATTTGGAACGATTCCATCAAATTTTTCAACGATAATCTTTGATACCTGCTTAATTCTTAATGCTTTAACATTATAAAACCCTATGCTATGAATAATTGATTTGATATCATTCAGATCTGCAGTAGCCAATTCATCTGCATTTTTATATTTCTGAAAAAGTTTGTGTACAATTTTTGATGTGTTTTCATCTCTCGAACGAGCAGACAGAATCGTTCCTATTAATATCTTGAATGGATCATTACCTTCTTCCATCTGAAGTTCTTTTAAGGCGGTTAGTCTGACTAGAGTATCTGAGCTATCTAATTGTGTTTCCATTTTCTCAAGAATGTTTTCTATTATTATCAGGTCTTGTGTAAATAATATATAAAAAGTATATTTAATTATTTCAGTAAATTTCCATTATAAATTTTATCATGCATAATGTTGATAAAAAATAATAATGTAAATGAAAATAGCAGAATAAATCTAGCAGTTATCCGATACTAATACTAATAATTTTCAGAGCGTTCTCTGTATGAACCAAATTTCGAAATCCTAGTTTCTCCCTCGCCAGCTCCACTATCACTACCTCTAGAAGGTATATCAGGTATTTCCATACCTGTTCTTTGTTCAGCAATAAAACTAGCTTCATCCAGTATTTTGCCCACATCTTCTTCATAATTATTAAAATCAAATGAATTATTTCCTATGCCATTGGCATTTGTTAAAATATCATTAAAAGTTGTGTTTAATTCGTTTAACTCTCCATCTGCTTGTGGCAAAACATCATTTATTTTACCTTTAATATTTGAGAGAACACCCATCGCAGGACCTAACGCGGCCATTGAATCGCCTATATCTATGGTAGATTCTAATCTCATTTGGACCTGTTCAAGAGCTAATTTTATTTGAGACATGGTTCTTGCAGTTTTTCTAACTTGTGCCAGTTCATTAGAAATCATTTTTCCTTGTTGTGAATCATGTTTTTGTAAAGAAGTAACTACTTGTTCAAAATACATTTTTTCACGAGCTTTTAGTTTTTCCATTAAGGAATCTAATTTTCTATTTTGGGTTTGAATTTTATTTTTAGCTAATTCCATTTTAGGTTTTAGTGGCTGTTGAGATTTTAGTCCATTCCTTATAAAGTCGGCAGAATAGCGTTTTTTTTCTTTATTCCAATTATTGCTAAAATGGTTATCCATGAATAATTGTAAATATTATGGCACAGACCTTAAATTGCAATGTCATCATTGCCTAACTAACTAGTAATTTTTTATAAACATTGTTCTAATAAAATGTAAACTTCAATCTAATATCCGAGTTATTAACTACAATTGATTCAGTTTAGTTTGTAGTAACGATATGTTTACTCTATAGCTACAAAGTATGTGAAATATCGTACTTTTTGCAATTATTCGACTAATATTACGAG